>NZ_JBYQGQ010000001.1:0-256123 GCF_058200215.1 Streptococcus sp. SCPM-O-B-15304 (M98)
CAAAAACTCAACTTTCTCTTGGAAAAACAAGGGAAGTTGAGTTTTTTTTAAGATATTTTTGCTATAATAGGTATAATAAGGAGGAATTTTTGATGATCAAAATTCTATTAGTGGAAGATGACCTAGGCCTGTCAAATTCAGTTTTTGATTTTTTGGATGATTTTGCGGATGTCATGCAGGTTTTTGATGGCGAAGAAGGTCTTTATGAGGCCGAAAGTGGTGTTTATGACTTGATTTTATTGGACTTGATGTTACCTGAGAAAAATGGGTTCCAAGTTTTAAAAGAATTGCGTGAAAAAGGGATTTCGACTCCTGTTCTGATCATGACAGCCAAGGAAAGTCTTGATGATAAGGGACATGGATTTGAGCTTGGGGCAGATGATTATCTAACAAAACCATTTTATCTAGAAGAGCTCAAGATGCGTATCCAAGCGCTGCTCAAACGTTCTGGTAAGTTCAATGAAAATACCCTCTCTTATGGTGATTTGACAGTTAATCTATCTACAAATGAAGTTAAAATCAATGATACTGTTGTGGAACTATTAGGTAAAGAATTTGATTTCTTGGTTTATTTCCTCCAAAATCAAAATGTGATCTTACCAAAAACACAAATTTTTGACCGTTTGTGGGGATTTGACAGTGACACAACCATCTCCGTGGTAGAAGTCTATGTATCAAAAGTTCGTAAGAAATTAAAAGGCTCAGTCTTTGCTGAAAACCTCCAAACCTTGCGTAGTGTTGGGTATATTTTAAAACATGTTTAAAAAAATTAAAAAGAATTGGTACGCAGAAGATTTCAGTTATTTTATCCGTAATTTTGGAGTATTTACTCTGATTTTCTCTGCTATGACCTTGATTATCTTGCAGGTTATGCACTCCAGTCTCTACACATCGGTTGATGAAAAACTCTTATCACTGAGCAAAAATCCTCAGGACGTTATTCAATTGGCGGTCAATCGTGCAACTGAGGACGTTAAGGATTTAGGTAGTGCCAATGTTGCTCCAGCTTCTGATAAAAAACCAACGGTTAGTTCCAATACGGAAGTGATATTGCTAGATTCAAATTTGAATCAATTAGTGACTGGCAACCGCTTTTTAGGTCTTGATAAGATTACTTTTAATAAAAAGGATTTGAATCATATTCGACAACTTCATGTTCAGAATAGTTATGGTCAGGATGAGATTTACCGAGTGATTCTATCTGAAATAAATATCGATTCTGTCTCGACCAATATTAAGTATGCAGCGGTTTTGATAAATACTAGTCAGATAGAGCAAATTAGTCAAAATCATGAGCAATTAATCGTGGTAGTCATGGCTAGCTTCTGGATTTTATCCATTATTGCCAGCCTTTATCTTGCGCGTGTCAGTGTTAAACCTCTACTTGAAAGCATGCAAAAGCAACAGAGTTTTGTGGAAAATGCCAGTCATGAGCTACGAACTCCATTAGCTGTTCTGCAAAATCGTCTAGAAACTCTTTTCAGAAAACCTGAGGCAACTATTATGGAGTCAAGTGAGAGTATTGCTTCCAGTCTAGAAGAAGTTCGTAATATGCGCTTTTTAACGACTAATCTCCTTAATTTAGCTTGTCGTGATGACGGCATTAAACCGGAATTAGGAGAGGTAGAGCCAGCCTTCTTTAACACAACTTTTACTAACTATGAGATGATCGCATCTGAAAATAACCGCGTTTTTCATTTTGAAAATCGCATCCATCGGACCATCATAACAGACAAGCTTCTTCTTAAGCAACTGATGACTATCTTGTTTGACAATGCTGTCAAGTACACAGAAGAAGAAGGAGATATCCATTTTGTCATTGCTACGACGGAGCGTAATCTCTATTTGTCAGTAGCTGATGATGGAATTGGTATTTCTGCAGTAGATAAAAAGAAAATTTTTGATCGCTTTTACAGGGTTGATAAGGCTCGTACTCGGCAAAAAGGTGGTTTTGGGTTAGGCTTATCCTTAGCCAAACAGATTGTCGATGCTCTTAAAGGAACCATCAGTGTCAAAGATAACAAACCTCATGGTACGATTTTTGAAGTAAAAATCGCTATCCAAACACCATCCAAGCGTAAAAATAAATAAAAAAGATAGTTCCAGAGAACTGTTCAGTTAAGGTCTAAAGAAATCAAATGTAATTAAAATGCTTTAAGAGGGAAAAGGTTAATTGGTAGAATCGTCTACTGATTAACCTTTTCTTTTAATTTTATAGATTGGGAACTTCAATATGGTATTTTGAAAAATTTGTAATTATGATAAAATAAGATGGATAGTTTATGAGATACTTTTAAATTTTGAGGTAGCATGATAATTACGTGCGATGAATAATGGCAAGTATTTGGTAATAGATTCATGACTTAAACAAATAATCTGTTATCGATATCACCGAAATAGATGCTATAAATAATAGCAAGGAGCAAATATAAAATGAGTACACTTCTAACAAAGAAAGAAATGACAGAAGAAGACATAAAATTTCATTATATTAGCCCTGCTATTGTCTCTAAATGGGATAGAGATAAAATTACCATGGAGACAAAAATAACAGATGGTAAAATTAATCTCCGTGGGAATTTAATTTCTAGAGAAAAACCAAAGAAAGCAGATTATGTACTGTATCTAAATCCTAATAAACCAATTGCTATTGTAGAAGCAAAAGACAATAAGCATAGTATGTCGTTCGGCTTACAACAAGCCATGACCTATGCTGAAATGCTTGATGTACCTTTTGCTTATAGTTCTAATGGAGATGGTTTTTTTGAGCATGATTTTTTAACTGGGAAAGAACGAGAACTTTCTTTGGATGAGTTTCCTACTGAAGAAGAGCTCATAAATAGATATAAGGCGGAATCGAATAATGGAGAAGGGTTAAGTTCACAAGAAGAAAAAATCATTGATCAACCTTACTTCTCAAGTATGAACTCTTACCCTCCTAGATATTATCAAAGGGTTGCAGTAAACAGAACCGTTGAGCAAATTGCATCAGGAAAAGATAGATTATTGCTTGTGATGGCGACTGGAACAGGAAAAACCTATACTGCATTTCAAATCGTATACAGACTGCTTCAAAGTGGGATGAAAAGAAAAATCTTATATTTGGCGGATAGAAATATCTTAGTCGATCAGTCTATTCAACAAGATTTTTCTCCTCTTGAAAAAGTCATTCATAAAATTAACGTAGCCAAGGATGACCCTAGCACGATTACTTCTCATCAGGTCTATTTTTCACTATACCAACAATTAGTTGGAGAGGACGATAAGGAGCATTTTTCTGAGCTTTTTAGATCAGATTTCTTTGACCTCATTATCGTAGATGAGTGTCATCGCGGTTCTGCTAAGGAAGAATCTAGATGGAGAAAAATTTTAGAATACTTTTCTTCTGCTACACAGATAGGAATGACAGCAACACCAAAGGAAACCAAATATGTTTCGAATATCAATTATTTTGGCGATCCGATTTATACCTACTCTCTTAAAAAAGGGATTGAAGATGGCTTTTTAGCACCATTTAAGGTAATCAATATTACAACTGATATTGGTGATGGTTGGAGACCAGTCAAAGGACAAAAAGATAAATTTGGAAACCTCATTGAAGATAGACTATATAACAATACAGACTATGATTACAACATCATCATAGAAGATAGAACCAACCAAGTAGCTAGTGAAATTACAAAATATCTAAAGGCGACAGACCGTATGGCAAAAACGATTGTTTTTTGCCCAACAGAAGAAGCTGCTGAAAGGATGAGAATTGCCCTTGTTAACCATAATGCTGATATGGTAAAAGAAAACTCAGACTACTGTGTTCGTATTACAGGCAGTGATGATTATGGGAAAAGTAAGCTAGATTACTTTATATCTGTGTCTGCAAAATATCCAGTTATTGCCACAACATCTAAACTTCTTTCCACGGGTGCAGACTGTAAGATGACAAAACTGATTGTTTTAGATGAAATGATTGGATCGATGACAGAGTTTAAGCAAATTATTGGTCGTGGTACTAGACTTCGTGAAAAAGAAGGAAAGACTCACTTTGTTGTGATGGACTTTAGAAATGTTTCAAGACTCTTTGCTGATCCAGACTGGGATGGTCCAATTGAAATTGACGATGACTTTGACCCTGAAAACAATCCTAAAGGTGGTAAAACAAAGAAAGGTGGAGATGGTACACCACCGAATCCTCCTGCAATAAAACCAATTGTTGATAGAAATGGTTGCAAAGTTGAAATCATTCATAAAACAGTCTCTGTCTATGATACAAATGGTAAGTTACTGAGACAGGAAAGTATTGTCGATTATACCAAAGAAAATATTAGGGGTGAATACGCGACATTAGATGCCTTTATTCGTGAATGGAGAAAAGACCCCAAAAAAGACAAGATACAAAGTATACTTCTGGAGCGTGGGATTGACATCGAACAGCTCAAAAAAGAACAGGCTATGGAAGAAGTCGATGATTTTGATTTTATCTGCCATATTGCCTTTAATCAAAAACCACTGACTAGAAAAGAACGAGCAGAAAATGTAAAGAAACAGGATTTCTTTAGTCGCTATAATGGAGTTGCTAAAGAAGTGTTAGAAGCACTGCTTGATAAGTATATGAATAAAGGAATTACAGAAATTACGACTACGGAAGTTTTGAGATTAGATCCTTTTATGAAATTAGGTAAGCCATCTAAAATCGCTAGTTACTTTGGAGGAAAAGATGGCTATAAACATGCTGTAGAAGAACTACAAAATGCAATTTATAACTAAGGAAGGATTTGATAATGAGTAATCTATCAGGATTTATAAAACGATTACGAGATATTATGCGGAACGATGCAGGTATCAATGGAGATGCCCAAAGAATTGAGCAAATTACGTGGATGCTCTTGCTAAAAGTATACGACGCAAAAGAAAGTGACTGGGAAATGAACGAGGACGATTACACCTCCATCATTCCCAATGAATGCCGATGGATTAACTGGGCGCATGATGATAAGACTGGACTTGCTCTAACGGGAGATGATTTATTGAATTTTGTCAATAACACGCTCTTTCCAACACTAAAAAACTTAGCAGTCACTCGTGAGACCCCAATCAAAAAAGCGATTGTTCAGACAGTTTTTCAAGACGCCAATAACTACATGAAAGACGGAGTCCTTCTGAGACAAGTTATCAATGTCATTGATGAAATTGACTTTGGAGATTATAATGAAAGCCATGCCTTTGGAGAAATCTATGAGACTATCCTAAAAGAACTACAAAGTGCAGGATCTAGTGGTGAGTTCTATACACCTCGTGCAGTAACGGACTTTATGGCCAAGATGATAGAGCCGAAGATCGGTGAAACCATGGCGGACTTGGCTTGTGGTACAGGTGGATTTATCACAAGTTGGCTCAAAGAGCTTCATCAAAAGGTAGAGACAGTTGCTGATGAAGAAGCCTATTCTTCTTCTATCTATGGAATCGAAAAGAAACAATTTCCTTATATGCTGGCTGTTACCAATATGCTTCTTCATGATTTGGATGTCCCGCAAATCTATCATGACAATACGCTACTTAGAGATGTACTCGACTATACAGATGATGACAAATTTGATGTTATCCTGATGAACCCTCCTTATGGTGGTTCAGAAAAAGCGGATGTCAAAAGTCATTTTCCGTCAGATTTAGCAAGCTCTGAAACGGCAGACCTTTTCATGTCGGTTATCATGTATCGTCTGAAAGAAAAAGGACGAGCAGCTGTCATCCTGCCAGATGGATTTTTATTTGGTACCGATAATGCCAAGCTCAATATCAAAAAGAAACTATTAAATGAGTTTAATCTACACACCATTATCCGTTTGCCATCTAGTGTCTTTAGTCCCTATACTTCGATTACGACCAATATTCTTTTCATTGATAAGACAGGTCCTACAAAGGAGACTTGGATTTATCGACTAGATAAACCAGAAGGCTACAAGAACTTCTCGAAAACAAAACCCATGAAGTTAGAGCACTTTGAACCAGTTATCTCATGGTGGCATCAACGAGAAGAAATCCTAGTAGACGGTTTTGATAAGGCTAAGAAATTTACCAGAGAAGAGCTAGAGGAAAAGTACGGCTACAATCTCGATCTATGTGGCTACCCACATGAAGAAGAAGTCATCCTAGCACCACACGATCTGATCCATGAGTACCAAGAAGAGAGAGCCAGCCTCAATGCAGAAATTGACCGAGTCCTAGAAGAGATAGAAAAACTGTTGGGAGGTAAGATTCAATGACGCCCCAACAGTTAAAAAATGCTATCTTGCAGCAGGCCATCCAAGGAAAACTAGTCGAGCAAAGAGCAGAAGAAGGCACAGGCGAGGAACTATATAAAGCTATTCAAGACGAAAAACAAAAGCTAATCCAAGAAGGCAAGCTCAAGAAACAAAAAGCCCTCCCTGAAATCGCAGCAGACGATATCCCCTTTGAGATACCTGAGACTTGGAAGTGGGTGAGGTTGGGGGACTTATCCAAATCGGTACAATATGGGTATAATGCTCCTGCAAAAAATGAAGGGCGAATCAAAATGGTTCGTATAAGTGACATTCAAGACGATTCTGTATGTTGGGATACAGTGCCATATTGTGATATTCGTGAAGAGGAAATTGAGCAATACTTACTAAAAAATAATGATATTTTATTTGCTAGAACAGGCGGAACTGTTGGGAAATCATTTTTGGTAAAAAATATAAGTGAAAATGCAATTTATGCAGGATATCTTATTAGAACACAATATGGAAAAAACATTGTTCCTCAGTTCTTAAAATATTTTATGGGCAGTGAACTATATTGGTCACAATTACGTATTGGTACGATTGCTACAGCACAGCCGAATTGCAATGGGCAAACTTTGTCAAAGATGATACTCCCCCTACCCCCTCTCGCAGAACAAAAGCGGATTGTTGAGAAAATCGAAGAGCTTTTGCCCCTGGTCGAAAGATATGAAAAGGCCTGGGCTAGGCTAGAAGAACTAAACAAAAAGTTCCCTCTTGATATGCAAAAAGCCATACTTGGACAAGCCATCCAAGGAAAACTCGTCAAGCAAAGAGCAGAAGAAGGCACAAGTCAAGAGCTTTATAAAGCCATCCAAGACGAAAAGCAAAAGCTGATCCAAGAAGGAAAGCTCAAGAAACAAAAAGCCCTTCCTGAAATCACAGAAGAGGAAATCCCCTTTGAAATACCTGAGACTTGGAAGTGGGTGAGGTTAGGGGATATTGTTAATTTTTCAATTGGAAAAACTCCGCCTAGAGCAGAAGCAGAATGGTGGGGTAATGATTTACCTTGGGTTTCTATTTCTGATATGTCTGATTATGGTTTTATAAAATCAACAAAGGAAAAAGTATCTAAAAAAGCAGTTAAAGAAAAATTTGTTAAAACAGTGTCTAAAGAAATACTTTTAATGAGCTTTAAATTAACAGTTGGAAGAACTTCCATATTAAAAATTGACGCGGTTCACAATGAAGCTATTATTTCAATTGTTCCATTAGTTGACAATAAATACTCTTTTAGAGATATGTTGTTTTATGTTCTACCAATCATTTCTCAATGGGGAGAAAGTAAAAATGCAATCAAAGGTAAAACATTAAATACTACTAGTATTAATAACTTACTCATCCCTCTCCCCCCACTCGCAGAACAAAAACGAATTGTTGAGAAAATAGAAGAGCTATTGCCCCTGGTTGAAAAACTAAAATAACTCTGACCAAGACATCCAGCTAGCTGGGTGTCTTTTTGTGAAATGATTTCTCCTATCTATCGGATAAAAGAAATTGTTTTTCATCAATGTTTTTAAGTCGATCATTTTCTCAAGATTAGAAGTAGAAGGAGCGCTCTCTATGTCTAAAAGGAGTTTTATGGATATGTCAAATTTCTGTAAAACTAAACAACTTTTGAAGTAAAAATCGCCAACCAAACACCATCCAAGCGTAAAAATAAATAAAAAAAGCTGTGACTTAGAAAGCGGTAGACCAAGTATCGCTTTTCTAGTCGCAGCTCTTTAGCTATCCTATAAAAAATAGGTCGGGACAAAAATCCCGACCTTTTGAATCTAATAAAATTTCTTCTTAATCATTGAACGTTGAAAGTTTGATGCCGCTAAACTCAAGGCAATTGCTAGGCTAAAAGCTAAGACTGTATTAAACTTGAGGGCTAAAAAGATAAAGCTAAACAAGGCTAAAAAGACGCAAAAACAAGCAATGTTTACAAAGAAAAGAACTTCCTTCAAACTAGCAACGGAAGTGGTTTCTGGAACATAGTCTTGGTATAGCGTTGTTTGAGTTTCCTCTTCTTCAAACTCATACGATTGATATTTTCTTACGGGCATGATTCTCTCCTTAACAGTACTCTTTCATTTTACCATTTTTCAAGAAAAAAATTATTACAGTAAGGTTACAAAAATAATAAGTAAATTTATCATTTTAGGGAATAGCTGATTTTTCAGAAATGTGGTATAATTTTTCTTATGGAAAAGATTATTATTACAGCAACTGCTGAAAGCATTGAACAAGTAAAAGAATTACTAGAGGCGGGAGTTGACCGCATCTATGTCGGTGAAAAAGATTTTGGACTTCGCCTACCAAAGACTTTTTCTTATGATGAACTGAGAATCATCGCTGGTCTGGTTCATGATGCAGGTAAGGAATTGATCGTAGCGGTCAATGCTCTTATGCATCAGGATATGATGGATCGTATCAAGCCCTTCCTTGATTTCTTGGAAGAAATTAAAACAGACTACATTACTGTTGGGGATGCAGGTGTCTTTTATGTTGTCAATCGCGATGGTTATTCTTTTAAAACCATCTATGACGCATCGACAATGGTGACTAGCAGCCGTCAGATCAATTTCTGGGGACAAAAGGCTGGCGCTTCTGAGGCAGTATTGGCTCGTGAAATTCCATCAGCTGAACTCTTTAAAATGCCTGAAATTTTGGAAATTCCTGCTGAAATTTTGGTCTATGGAGCAAGTGTTATCCACCACTCTAAGCGTCCACTCTTGCAGAATTACTATAATTTTACTCAGATTGATGATGAAAAAACACGTCAACGCGACCTCTTCTTAGCAGAGCCTAGTGATCCAGATAGCCATTACTCAATTTTTGAAGACAATCATGGAACTCACATTTTTGCCAATAACGACCTTGATTTGATGACCAAATTGCCAGAGTTGGTAGAGCATGGTTTCACTCATTGGAAGCTAGAAGGACTTTATACTCCAGGGCAAGATTTTGTTGAGATTGCAAAACTCTTCATCCAAGCCCGTAGCTTGATTCAAGAGGGAAGCTTTACGCATGACCAAGCCTTCTTGTTGGACGAGCAAGTCCGTAAACTCCATCCAAAAAATCGTTTCCTTGACACAGGATTTTATGACTACGATCCTGACATGGTTAAATAAGAATCAGAAACCCGAAATAAAATGTTCGGGTTTTTCTAGTGCAAGGATGAATTTAAAGCGTATTCATGTTATAATAAAAGTAGCTTTTTGTTTGGAGGTGTTTAAGTGGAAAATCTGAAAAAAATAGCAGGCATCAAGGCTGCTGAGTTCGTAACCGACGGAATGGTTGTAGGACTTGGAACAGGCTCGACTGCCTATTATTTCGTAGAGGAGATCGGTCGTAGAATCAAGGAGGAAGGACTTCAAATTACAGCCGTAACGACTTCGAGTGTAACAACAAAACAGGCACAAGGATTGAATATACCGCTTAAGTCTATCGATGAGGTGGATGAGGTTGATGTGACTGTTGATGGAGCTGATGAGGTGGATCGTCAGTTTAATGGTATCAAAGGAGGTGGCGGTGCACTTCTAATGGAAAAAGTAGTTGCGACACCAACTAAACAGTATATCTGGGTGGTAGACGAGAGTAAGATGGTTGAGAAACTGGGCGCTTTCAAACTACCTGTCGAAGTTGTCCAATACGGAGCAGAACAGGTTTTCCGACGTTTTGAAAAAGCTGGTTGTAAGCCAAGTTTTCGTGAAAAAGATGGCCAACGCTTTGTGACGGATATGAAAAATTTCATCATTGATCTTGATTTAGGTGTTATTGAAGATCCGATTGCTTTTGGTCGTCAATTGGATCTCCAGGTTGGTATTGTTGAGCACGGTTTATTTAATCAAATGGTTGATAAAGTGATCGTTGCAGGACAAACTGGCGTTCAGGTTTTAACTTCAACAAAAGGGAAATAAAGGAGGCAAACGATGTCAAAATTTAAACGTATTCACTTGGTGGTACTCGATTCTGTAGGAATCGGTGCAGCACCAGATGCTAATAACTTTGTCAATGCAGGGGTTCCAGATGGAGCATCTGATACATTAGGACACATCTCTAAATCAGTTGGTTTGAATGTACCGAATATGGCTAAGATTGGTCTTGGGAATATTCCTCGCGAAACACCATTGAAGACAGTTCCAGCTGAGAGCAATCCAACAGGTTATGCGACTAAGCTTGAAGAGGTATCTCTAGGTAAAGATACCATGACTGGTCACTGGGAAATCATGGGACTTAATATCACTGAACCTTTCGATACTTTTTGGAATGGATTCCCAGAGGAAATCCTTACTAAAATCGAAGAATTTTCAGGACGTAAGGTTATTCGTGAAGCCAACAAACCATACTCAGGAACAGCTGTCATCGATGACTTTGGACCACGCCAAATGGAAACTGGCGAGTTGATTATCTATACATCAGCTGACCCAGTTCTTCAAATCGCAGCTCACGAAGATATCATTCCTTTGGATGAACTCTACCGTATCTGTGAATACGCTCGTTCAATTACCCTTGAGCGCCCAGCTCTTCTAGGACGTATTATTGCTCGTCCTTATGTTGGTGAGCCTGGAAACTTCACACGTACTGCAAATCGTCGTGATTTGGCAGTTTCACCATTTGCACCAACTGTTTTGGATAAATTGAACGAAGCAGGTATCGATACTTACTCAGTTGGTAAGATCAGCGATATCTTCAACGGTGCAGGTATCAACCATGATATGGGTCACAATAAGTCAAATAGCCACGGTATTGACACGCTTTTGACAACGATGGGACTTGCTGAGTTTGAAAAAGGATTCTCATTCACTAACTTGGTCGACTTTGATGCACTTTACGGTCACCGCCGTGATCCACACGGCTATCGTGATTGTTTGCATGAGTTTGATGAGCGCTTGCCAGAACTTATCGCTGCTATGAGAGAAGATGATTTACTCATGATTACTGCAGACCATGGTAATGATCCTACTTATGCTGGTACAGACCATACTCGTGAATACATTCCACTTTTGGCCTACAGCCCATCATTAAAAGGAAATGGACACCTACCAATCGGTCATTTTGCTGATATTTCGGCGACAATCGCTGATAACTTTGGCGTTGATAAAGCTATGATTGGTGAAAGTTTCTTAGATAAATTGGTTTAAGATGACTCGCTTTGCATTACTGGTTAGAGGGATCAATGTCGGTGGAAAACATAAGGTGGTCATGGACCAGCTTCGTCAAGAATTGACAGAGTTGGGATTGGAAAATGTTGAAACCTACATCAATAGTGGCAATATTTTCTTTGATACTAGTATACCTAGAACTCAGTTGGTTGAGAGGCTACAGGATTTCTTTAACAAGCATTATCCATTTATCCAACATTTTTCCTTGTTAAGTCAAGAAGATTACGAAGAGGAGCTTAGAACTCTTCCGGAATGGTGGTTCCAAGAAATGGCTCGAAAGGATGTTCTCTTTTATACTGAGGGACTGGATACCAAGCAAGTCATTGAGAAAGTCGAAAGTATGGAACTGGTAGATGAAGTGCTTCATTTCGGGAAACTGGGAATCTTCTGGGGCAAATTCTCAGAAGAAACCTATACCAAAACAGCCTATCACAAGTATCTGCTTAAGATGCCTTTCTATCGTAATATTACGATTCGAAATGCAAAAACCTTTGACAAAATCGGTCAATTTTTAAAAGATTATGAAGGAGACAACAATGACATTATTAGCAAAAATCAATGAAACAGCTGCTTTCTTAAAAGAAAAGGGAGTAGAAGCACCAGAGTTCGGCTTGATTCTTGGATCAGGACTGGGAGAACTTGCTGAAGAAATCGAAAATCCAGTTGTGGTAGACTATGCTGAGATTCCAAACTGGGGACGTTCTACTGTTGTTGGACACGCTGGAAAATTGGTTTACGGTGAGCTTGCAGGACGTAAGGTTTTAGCACTTCAAGGACGCTTCCATTTCTATGAAGGGAACCCACTAGAGGTGGTGACTTTCCCAGTTCGTGTCATGAAAGTTTTGGGCTGTGAAGGTGTGATTGTAACCAACGCTGCTGGAGGTATCGGCTTTGGTCCTGGTACTTTGATGGCTATCACTGACCACATCAATATGACAGGCCAAAACCCTCTAATCGGTGAAAACTTAGATGACTTCGGTCCACGTTTCCCAGACATGTCAAAAGCCTACACTCCAGAATATCGTGCTACAGCTCATGCAGTTGCTGAAAAGCTTGGTGTTAGACTTGATGACGGTGTTTATATCGGTGTAACTGGTCCAACGTATGAAACTCCAGCTGAAATCCGTGCTTATAAAACACTTGGTGCTGATGCTGTCGGAATGTCAACCGTTCCTGAAGTTATCGTTGCAGTACACTCTAGCTTGAAGGTTCTTGGTATTTCATGTATTACCAACTTTGCGGCTGGTTTCCAAGAGGAACTTAACCACGAAGAAGTAGTAGAAGTTACCGAACGTGTCAAAGGAGACTTTAAAGGATTGCTGAAAGCTATTCTTGCAGAATTGTAAGACTATGAGAGTACGACTCCAAAGTATACCCTATGGACTGAGAGTGCTTCTAGCCACTTTATCATTAGGAATAGGGACGGGTCTGGTCGGAATTGCCTGTCATTATCTACTAGAAGGGGTGCAAGGGCTGGCTTTTGGCCAAGATGAGTCGGATTTACTCCAGCAATTTCAAGAAGCTGGAGGTCTCCGTAGATTTTTGGTCTTATGTGTGACTGGGTGCTTGGCAACTGGTTTTTGGTATGTCTTGCAAAAGCGTTATAAGATTCTGTCTATTCGCCAGCAAATTGACTTAGCTGGAGACAGGGAACCAGCGCTCTTAGTCCACCTCTTTCATGCAGGGATGCAGGTTGCGATTGTCGGAGCAGGTGCATCGGTCGGAAAAGAAGGAGCACCACGTGAGGTCGGGGCTCTTCTAGCTGGTCGCTTGGCGAAAGGTTTTTCTCTAGCCCTCAAAGAGCGAAAAGTCTTGATTGCCTGTGGTGCTGGAGCTGGTTTAGCTGCGGTCTATCAAGTTCCCTTTGCCAGTAGCTTGTTCGTCTTTGAGACCTTAGGACTCGCCTACAGTTGGCAGAACCTTCTACTGGTCTTGTCCAGTACTTACCTAGCGGCCTGGGTATCCCAGCCTATTGTTGGCCATGGTGCTATTTATCACATGTCACTGGTTCATTGGTCAGCGAGTAGTTTCTTCCAGGCTGTCATAGTAGCTCTATTAGTTACTCCGTTGGCACTTGCCTTTCGTTTTCTAGCCAGTCGGGCTAGTCGCAAACGTCGCAAGGACGAGACGATTCTTTGGGCTCTTCCTCTAGCCTTTCTAGTGCTGGGGAGCCTAGTAGCCTTTTTCCCTATCTTTATGGGAAATGGCCAGGTATTAGCGCAAGCCCTCTTGTCTAGCCAGTCGATTCCTTATCTTCCACTGGCTCTTGCAGTGAAGGGGCTTCTGGTTTATCTCCTCTTGCGCAATGGTGCTTATGGGGGAACTTTGACACCATCATTTGCCTTAGGGATTGGCTCTGGCTACCTAGTGACCTTGCTTTTGACAGCAGTTGGGATTCATCTAGATCCTGCTCTAGGGATGTTACTAGGAGCGACCGTCTTTTTAGGGACGACCTTAAAAGCTCCTCTGACAGCCATTGCCCTGAGCCTTGGATTTACAGGCCAAACTTGGAGTTTGACAATTCCGCTTGTACTTGCGGCTGGTCTGTCTTACGTGATTCGAAAGAGATGGGAGAAGAAACGATGAAGGTACATTTTGTACTGCATGAAACCTTTGAAGTGCCGGGCGCTTATCTAAAATGGGCGCAGGAACGTGGCCATCAAGTGACCACGACCAAAGTCTATGAGAATGAAGCCTTACCAGAGACAGTGGATGAGATCGACTTTTTGATCGTAATGGGAGGACCTCAATCGCCAGATGAAGATCGGGAAACTTTTTCATACTACGATCCTCAGGCAGAGATTGAGCTGATTCAAAAGGCTATGAAGGCAGATTGTTATATTGTTGGTGTCTGTCTTGGTGCTCAGCTCTTGTCTGTTGCTTATGGCGCAGAGTATGAACACAGTCCAGAGCGTGAGATTGGTGTTTTTTCAATAACGCTAACTGAAGCTGGATTAAAAGACAATCATGTCAAAGTTTTTGGACAAACTTTAAATACCGGCCACTGGCATGGAGATATGCCGGGATTAACAGAGAATGCTGTCGTCCTTGCGACCAGTCAAGGCTGTCCACGTCAAATTATTCGCTTTAGTCCTAAACACTATGCCTTCCAAGCTCATTTGGAATTTGATCCAGAAGCAGTAGAGCTCTTAATTGCTGCGGATGGTGAAGAAGTCTTGGAAGAACAAAGTCAAAAATTGACCTACGTTCAAAAGCTTGAAGCTATTCGTAACTATAATTATCGAGAAATGAATGCAAAACTCTATGCATTTTTGGATTCATTAACAAATTAAAAACAACAGAAAGGTAGAGCGTGTGTTCAGATTTGAACACGAGCGGAAAGCTTTTCTAATTACTCAATTAAAAAAGAAAGGATGGGTTAACCGTATTAGCTGAACTGAATACGGGCGGAGAACTGTGTAAAAAAGATAAACTGTCTAGCATTTACAATGCGTCGCCAGTTTCCTATTTTTACTTTGTTCTCTGTCGCCTGTCTTGTTTATAAAAAATGAAAGGAAGGGTAGTTCGGGTTTGAAACTGAACCCGGGCTAGAGGCTGTGTAAAAAAGATAAATCCTCCTAGATGCGAGGCATCTTTGTCGGATTTCCTATTTTTACTTTGCCTCTTTTACGCCCTTGGTATCTTATATTATGTCTATCCATATTGCTGCTAAGCAGGGTGAAATTGCTGATAAAATTCTTCTTCCTGGGGATCCTCTTCGTGCGAAATTTATCGCTGAGAATTTCCTTGAAGATGCTGTTTGCTTTAACGAAGTCCGTAACATGTTTGGTTACACTGGGACTTACAAGGGCCATCGTGTATCTGTCATGGGAACAGGGATGGGAATGCCATCAATCTCCATCTATGCGCGTGAATTGATTGTCGATTACGGTGTGAAAAAATTGATCCGTGTCGGAACTGCTGGTTCTTTGAATGAGGATGTTCACGTTCGTGAGTTGGTCTTGGCGCAAGCAGCTGCTACCAACTCAAACATCATCCGCAATGACTGGCCTCAATATGATTTTCCACAAATCGCTAGCTTTGATTTGCTAGATAAAGCCTACCATATTGCCAAAGACCTTGGCATGACCACTCACGTCGGAAATGTTTTGTCTTCAGATGTTTTCTACTCAAACTACTTTGAAAAAAATATCGAACTTGGTAAATGGGGAGTCAAGGCTGTAGAAATGGAAGCAGCGGCGCTGTACTATCTTGCTGCCCAACACCATGTGGATGCACTTGCTATCATGACGATTTCTGATAGTTTAGTTAATCCCGATGAGGATACAACTGCAGAGGAACGTCAAAATACTTTCACAGATATGATGAAGGTTGGTCTAGAGACCTTGATTGCAGACTAAAGTCAGATTCCATTTATGAGATTACTCTTGTTCTCAAAATGATAAGCATGTTCATTGCTTCAATCCTATAAATAGATGAGAATAAGGACTTTGAAGAACGTCAAATTGTGTCAAAGAACCGAGACTAGTCAGTTTAATATCTAAATCATAATCAAATAAAGTTGAAAACCTGGTTGACAATAGCTAGAGGTTTTCAATTTTTTTAGAACAAAAACTAAAGGAGGGGTAAAATGGATAAGATTGAACAATTACAGGAACTGATAGATCAAAGTCAGAGAATTGTCTTTTTCGGTGGTGCAGGGGTTTCTACAGAGTCTAATATTCCTGATTTTCGAAGTTCTGATGGTGTTTATAGTCTTAAGTTGGGGCGCCATTTTACTGCCGAGCAACTTGTTTCACGCACCATGTTTGAACGCTATCCAGAGGATTTTTTTGACTTCTACAAAAAGTATCTGGTCTATCCAGATGCCAAGCCCAATTTAGCACATAATTATCTAGCGTCGTTAGAAAAAACAGGTAAATTAAAGGCGATTGTGACGCAAAATATTGATAGCTTGCATGAAATGGCGGGTTCTGAAAATGTTTTGAAACTGCATGGTAGTGCAGATCGTAATTACTGTTTGGGCTGTCATCGCTTTTATGATTTGAATGCATTTTTGGCACTTGAAGGTCCAGTTCCCCACTGCTTAGATTGTGGCAAGGTAGTCAAACCTGATGTAACCCTTTATGAGGAATCACTAGATATGGACGTATTTAGTCGAGCAGTTCGAGCCATTCAGCAAGCAGACTTATTGATCATTGGTGGAACTTCTTTAGTCGTTTATCCTGCAGCTAGCCTAATCAATTATTTTTCAGGGTCAAATCTTGTCGTTATCAACAAGTCCAGCACCCCTCAAGATAGCCAAGCTGATTTAGTTATCGAAGGTAAGATCGGAGAAGTTTTTTCTAAATTGAGACAATAAAAAACTGAAAGAAGTAGGACTATACTTCCTTCAGTTTTTTTGTTTCACGAACTCAGAAACTATGAACAAGATTCTCTTCATTTCTAGGGGAATATTATAGTGGATTGAAATAAGATGTGAACAGAGAGATTAGAAAAGTCAAACTAATTTCTAGAAATATTTTTAGCAGTTGTAGTGTACTGTTCTAGATTCAATCTACTATATTGTTGATTTATAAATTGCTCGAGTTATTTTTAGTCAATCAGTACATGCTGATTTTAATGAAATGCTACTATATTGTTTACTTTTTTAAAGATCGCAAAAAACAATCAATCTCTGCTTGAGAATGGAGAATACGCATCTTTTCTGGGTAAGTATTGTTTAAGTATTGGTATCTATCCTTAGCATTTTTTGTACGTCCATCCCAGAGAATCCAACGGATAAATTCCCAGTTGAATTGCTCGGGGCATCCCTTAGCCATACTTTCTCTCACTTTTCCTCTGTATTTTAAATAGCGCTTAAAGGCTCTTAGCAGACAATTCCAAGCAGAGAAGTTTAAAAAGATGATCTGGTCAGCTTCGTCCATTCTTTCCTCATAGCAACACCAAGAGTAGTTGCCATCAATGACCCAGTTTTTATTTTTGACTAGAAAAGTTTTCATTTCGTTCAGCATCCAGTCGCGGTCACTATCTTGCCACCCTGGCTGAAATTGGAGAGTATCCATATGAAGTTTGGGGATAGAGTAGTGCCTAGCTAGTTTTTCTGCCAGAGTGGATTTGCCTGATCCAGAATATCCAATGATAGCTATTTTCATAATAACCTCCAGAAAATGTGCACAAAAAAAGCTCCGAAGAGCTCATTTTGTATGCAGTTAATGATTAACCAAGTTTAGCTGCAAGACGTGCTTTATCACGGCTAGCTTTGTTTTTGTGGATCAAACCTTTAGTTTCTGCTTTATCGATAGCTGAGCTGGCAGCACGGTAAAGTTCTTCAGATGGGTTTGCTTCAAAAGCTTTGATAGCAGTACGCATAGCTGACTTTTGAGCTGAGTTCTTTTCGTTTTGTTTAACGTTCAATTCAGCGCGTTTGATAGCTGATTTAATGTTTGCCAATGTTCTTACCTCCATTTTTACTAACTATACCATTATATCTGAAAACTTACGTTTTGACAAGGGAAAATTATTTTTTTAAGTAAATTTCATCAATTTCGTGATTTTTAGATTTATGGAGAATGACCTCTGCACGATTTCGTGTCGGTTCAATGTAATTCTGGAGATTGGTTAGGTTGATACTAGTCCAAACTTGGTGGGCAAAATCCTTGACTTCACTAAGAGGAAGTTGAGTGAAACGGTAGTAATAGTTGCCTGGATCATCTTGAGCAAAGCTAAGAAGTTTTAAGAAACGATCCAAATACCAGCTTTCAATATCCTCGACTGCGGCATCGACATAGATTGAAAAGTCAAAGAAATCAGTAATATAGAGACGGGCATTATGTGGATTTTGGAATACGTTGATTCCCTCAACAATGACAAAATCAGCGGCTTCTACTCGTTGTTTTTGACCTGACACAATATCATAGATTTCATGGGAATAAACTGGGATATCAACATCCTGCCCATTTTTGAGTTGGTCTAGGAAATTGAGCAAAGCTTCCATGTCGTAGCTCTCAGGAAAACCCTTGCGGTTGAGAATGTCTTGCTCCATTAAGACACTGTTTGGGTATAAAAAACCATCCGTAGTAACCAGTTCAACACTTGTTCCAGGGACTATACGAGAAAGCAAAATTTGCAAGAGACGACTAGTAGTTGACTTACCTACGGCAACACTTCCTGAAACTCCGATAATAAAGGGCTGTTTTTTGCTCTCTCTTTGAAGGAAAATGCCTTTTGAAAAGGCGAGGTCTTCTTTGGAACGTTTGTAAATCTGAATCAGATGTGCCAGTGGCAGATAGATATCAGTAACATCTTGTAGGCTAATCTGGTCATTGAAACTCTTGACTGAATCTAATTCTTCCTCGGTCAAGGGAGGAGTTGTTTTGCGATGCAAGGATTGCCAAGTTTCGCGGTTTATCTTTTCAAAATGTAAAAATTCGTTGGTCATTTGTTTTCCCCTAGATATTTTGTCTATCATACCATAAAAAGCTAAAAAAATGAAGTGGTTTCTTGAATGTGGTAAGTCAGTAGTATATACTATAAGTAGATAGAGGATGAACAAATTATTGATGAAGTAGGAGCTGGTTTCTCCTGATTTTATCAGCTAATAAAGGGGGCTTTTTAGTTCACAACTTATAGGAGGTGTACTATGAAAATCTTAAAAAGTTACATATTGGAACTCTGTTTTTATTTTAAGTTTTGCTTTACCTTTTATAAAAGGAGCCAATGCAGATAATGGTAGACGCTTTGTGGAAACCTATTACGGTTTTACTTTTTTGATGGATCATGCTATTGTAACAGCTGTCTTTATCTGTTCGCTCTTAATTGCTTTTTTACTAAAAAAACGGTGGACGAAATGGCTTGCTGCTAGTAGTTATCTATTTTTGATTTTGTGGATTGCTACAGAGGGTTATTTATTCCGCATGTCAATAGAAGATTTGATACGACTGTGGACAAGTTTGGAAATCCTAACACAAACTTATCAGTTGGGCTTTTATCTAAACATCTTATTGGGAATACTGTTGATAATTAAGTATTTGAAGGTAAAGCAATAGTAATCAAAATGCGTCTGATTATAGACAATAAATTTGTTGTTTTATCCTGACTGTTATTTCTTGTAGCTCCCAATGACTTGTCATTCGTTTCCAATCATTGATTGAGATTGAAGAATAGCGCTTTCTTTGTTAAAATCTAAGAGGGAAAACCTATAAAGGAGGACTAAGATGAAAGCTAGATTAAGAGAAAAAACGCTGATTTTTATCAGCCTATTTGTAGTTGTTTTATGGTTATCACCAAACTGGGTGAATTTCTCCTTTTCAATAGGATCTTACTACTATAACTGGACTATTTTTGTCCTTTTTATCTTATTGCCACTCATAGGACTTGGCTACCTTGTGTTAGCTTTCTTTAAAAGAAAGTGGTGGCTCTTCTTTTTTGGTTTAGCTTGTATCTTTGCTTTTCCAATTACCATGGCAGTAGGGAGCTTTTTACTAGGTCCCTAATCCTAATCAGAACTTATATTATTTTTGAAAAAATACAATGTGTTTAAAGGCTTGATACCTTTGTAAACGATTTACAAATAACTTATTTTTATGGTAAAATAGTATCATGAGTAAAATGTATTATGCAGAAAATCCAGATGCAGCCCATGATGTTCATGAACTTAGAGTTGAGCTACTTGGGCAAAAGATGACCTTTTTGACAGATGCTGGTGTCTTTAGCAAAAAAATGATTGACTTTGGAAGTCAGTTGTTGTTAAGATGCCTTGATGTTGAAAAAGGTGAAAAAATTCTTGATGTTGGTTGTGGCTATGGTCCGATAGGCTTGTCTTTGGTTAAGGCTTATGATGCCCAAGCAACGATGGTGGATATCAATAATCGTGCCCTGGATTTAGCCCAGCAAAATGCAATGAAAAACAAAGTTCAAGCGACTATCTTCCAGTCTAATATTTATGAGCAGGTAGAGGGACAATTTAACCATGTCATTTCGAATCCGCCCATACGTGCAGGCAAGCAAGTAGTTCACGAAATCATCGAAAAAAGTATAGACTTTTTAGTAGACGGTGGTGATTTGACTATTGTTATCCAGAAAAAACAAGGAGCCCCAAGTGCCAAAAATAAGATGGAAGACGTATTTGGCAATTGTGAGGTTGTAAAGAAAGATAAGGGATATTACATCCTTAAAAGTGTAAAAGAATGAGAGCAGTAGATCTAATCCAGAAAAAAAGAAACGGGCAAGAACTCAGTTCGAACGAAATCCAATGGTTGATTGAAGGCTATGTGGCAGGAACTGTTCCTGATTACCAGATGTCAGCATTTGCCATGGCAGTTTACTTCCAAGGAATGACCACGAAAGAAATTTCTGATTTAACCATGAATATGGTTAAGACAGGTCAGGAGTTTGATTTGTCTGCTATAGATGGTGTGAAGGTTGATAAACACTCTACGGGTGGTGTTGGTGACAAGGTAACTTTAATCCTAGCACCCTTGGTAGCTAGTTTTGATGTCCCAGTGGCTAAGATGAGCGGTAGGGGCTTAGGCCACACTGGTGGTACTATCGATAAATTAGAATCCATCAAAGGTTTTCAGATTGAACGCAGTCAGGATGAATTTATCAAACAAGTTCAAGAAATTGGAGTTTCAGTTATTGGTCAGTCGGATCAACTAGTTAAGGCTGACAAACTTCTCTATGCCCTTCGGGATGTGACGGCAACAGTGGATACCATTCCCTTGATTGCTAGTTCGGTCATGAGTAAAAAAATTGCAGCTGGAGCGGATGCTATTTTGCTGGATGTTACTGTCGGTGAAGGTGCCTTTATGAAGACAGTTGATGAGGCACGCCAACTGGCTCAAACCATGGTAAACCTTGGTAAGGCTGTAGGTCGTAAGACAGTAGCAGTTATTACTGATATGAGTCAACCTTTGGGACGTGCCATTGGTAATCGTTTAGAAATCCTAGAAGCTCTGGAAATTCTTCAAGGTAAAGGCCGTCAAGATATTAGCCACTTTATCTGTGAGTTGGCCCAGATTATGTTATCATTAGCAAATGTTGAAAAAACTATCGAGGAAGTAAGGCAACATCTTGAAAATGGTAAGGCTCTCAAGAAATTTGAAGAGATGGTTCTAGCTCAGGGTGGAGACCTAGAAGACCTCTATCGTCCAGTAAAAGTTGACCATGTAGTTGATATTCCTGCTCAAGAAGACGGACTTATCGCAGAACTTCCAGCCATGGAGTTTGGTCTTTTTGCTATGAGATTGGGTGCTGGTCGTGCCGTTAAAACAGATGCTCTTGACTATGAGACAGGGATTGTTTTTGAGAAGAAAGTTGGAGAATCAGTCAAAAAGGGTGAAATTGTTGCAAAAGTATATGCAAATGGCAAAATTTCTCCGGAACTAGTTACAGATTTCCAAAATTATGTTAAAATTAAGATAAGTGATGAAGCGATAAAAACGCGTGAAATCATTGAAATTATCTCCTGATTTAAGGAAAAACCGAAATGAAATTAAATAAATACATTGATCATACGCTTTTAAAGCAAGATGCTACCGAACAGCAAATCGATCGTTTGCTATCTGAAGCAAGAGAGTACGATTTTGCCAGTGTTTGTGTCAATCCTTGCTGGGTTTCGCATGCAAAAACTGCACTCGTAGATACTGATGTCAAGGTTTGTACAGTAGTAGGATTCCCTCTTGGAGCTACAACTTCAGCTGTCAAAGCTTATGAAACCAAAGAAGCTATCCAAAATGGTGCTGACGAAATTGATATGGTCATCAATGTTGGAGCGCTTAAGTCTGGGAATGCTGACTTGGTCGAATCAGATATTCGAGCAGTTGTTGAAGCAAGCGGTGACAAACTCGTTAAGGTTATCATCGAAGCTTGCTTACTTACGAATGATGAAAAAGTTTTGGCTTGCCAACTCGCTCAAAAGGCAGGGGCAGACTTTGTCAAGACGTCAACAGGCTTCTCAACAGGTGGTGCAACTCTACCGGATGTTCAATTAATGCGCCTGACAGTTGGACCTGATATGGGGGTTAAGGCTGCTGGTGGAGCTCGTTCTTATGCAGATGCAGTAGCCTTTGTTGAAGCTGGAGCTACTCGTATCGGAACATCTTCTGGTGTAGCAATCTTAAAAGGAGAGTTAGCAGATGGCGACTACTGAGTTGATTGACTTAGCGATTGAGACTAGTAAAAATGCCTATGTTCCTTATTCACATTTTCCGATTGGTGCTGTTTTGGTTGCCAAGGACGGCAGTGTTTATACAGGATGCAATATTGAAAATGCTAGCTACCCCTTGACCAACTGTGGTGAGAGAACAGCTATTTTTAAAGCTATCTCCGAAGGACAACGTGAGTTTTCAGAGTTGATTGTTTACGGTCAAACTGAGAAACCTATTTCTCCTTGTGGAGCTTGTCGCCAAGTTATGGTCGAATTTTTTGAACAAGATCTAAAGGTGACTCTAGTTGCCAAAGATAAATCGACGGTCGAGATGACGGTCGGGGAATTACTTCCATACTCATTTACAGACTTGCATTAGTCTGCGTCACTCTTTGAGTGACAAGGGTCCTTGTGGCCAATCAATCCATACTTGCAACTTCGTTGCGCATCTTATTTAGGAGGTTCAGTAATGAACAAGAAACAATGGCTAGGCCTTGGTCTAGTTGCAGTAGCAGCATTTGGACTTGCTGCATGTGGTAATCGCTCTTCTCGTAACGCAGCTTCTTCATCTTCTGATGTGAAGACTAAAGCAGCTATCGTTACAGATACTGGTGGTGTTGACGACAAATCATTCAACCAATCAGCTTGGGAAGGTCTTCAAGCTTGGGGTAAAGAGCACAATCTTGCAAAAGATAAAGGATACACATACTTCCAATCAACAAGTGAAGCTGACTACGCTAACAACTTGAACCAAGCAGCAGGAAGCTACAACTTGATCTTCGGTGTTGGTTTTGCCCTTCACAATGCAGTTGAAGAAGCAGCGAAAGAACATGCAGATTTGAACTATGTTTTGATCGACGATGTGATTAAAGATCAAAAGAACGTAGCAAGCGTAACATTTGCTGATAACGAAGCAGCTTACCTTGCAGGTGTAGCAGCAGCTAAAACTACTAAAACAAAACAAGTTGGTTTTGTAGGTGGTATGGAATCTGAAGTTATTTCTCGTTTCGCAGCTGGTTTCAAAGCTGGTGTTGAGTCAGTTGACCCATCTATCAAAGTACAAGTAGACTACGCTGGTTCATTTGGTGATGCCGCTAAAGGTAAAACAATCGCTGCAGCTCAATACGCTGCAGGTGCAGACGTAATCTACCAAGCAGCTGGTGGTACTGGTGCAGGTGTCTTCTCAGAAGCTAAATCTTTGAATGAAAGCAAAAACGAAGGCGAAAAAGTTTGGGTTATCGGTGTAGACCGTGACCAAGTTGACGAAGGTAAATATACTTCTAAAGACGGTAAAGAAGCTAACTTCGTACTTGCTTCTACTTTGAAACAAGTCGGAACAACAGTTCAAGATATCGCAAACAAAGCTGAAAAAGGTGAATTCCCTGGCGGTCAAGTGATCGTTTACTCATTGAAGGATAAAGGGGTTGATCTAGTAACAACTAACCTTTCTGAAGAAGGTAAAAAAGCTGTTGAAGATGCAAAAGCTAAAATCCTAGATGACAGCATCAAAGTTCCTGAAAAATAATAGATAAAAGTCATTTCTTAGGGAAGCGGCCTGTGGCCGCTTCTTTAAGAATTGAGACAAATTGTTTTGTCTCAATAGAGCTTGCTAAATCTCTTTAGCAGGTTTTATTGAAATAAAATAAAACTCTGAAAGGAAGAGCACATGGCACACGAAAATGTCATTGAGATGCGTGAAATTACCAAAGTTTTCGGTGAATTTGTCGCTAACGACAAGATTAACCTTGAACTTCGTAAAGGTGAAATTCATGCACTTTTAGGAGAAAATGGAGCTGGGAAGTCCACTCTTATGAACATGCTAGCAGGGCTTCTAGAACCAACTAGTGGTGAAATTGTGGTCAACGGTCAAGTTGTAAAATTAGACTCGCCATCAAAAGCAGCTAGCTTAGGAATTGGGATGGTTCACCAGCACTTTATGTTGGTTGAAGCTTTCACAGTTGCTGAAAATATCATTTTGGGAAGTGAATTAACCAAAAATGGTGTCCTAGATATTGCTCGAGCAACTCGAGAAATTAACGAACTATCGGAGCGTTATGGTCTTGCTGTGGATCCTTCAGCCAAAGTAGCAGATATCTCTGTTGGTGCTCAACAACGTGTTGAAATCCTAAAGACACTTTATCGTGGTGCCGATATTCTTATCTTTGACGAACCAACTGCCGTTTTGACGCCATCAGAAATCGATGAGTTGATGGCCATCATGAAGAACCTGGTCAAAGAAGGCAAATCAATCATCCTCATTACTCACAAGTTGGATGAAATTCGTGCTGTGTCTGACCGTGTTACAGTTATCCGTCGTGGTAAATCTATCGAGACTGTTGAGATTGTTGGTGCAACCAATGCTGACCTGGCAGAAATGATGGTCGGGCGTTCGGTTTCCTTCAAAACTGAGAAACAACCAGCTCAACCAAAAGAAGTTGTACTATCTATCAAAGATTTAGTAGTCAATGAAAACCGTGGGGTTCCAGCAGTTAAAAATCTTTCTCTCGATGTTCGAGCTGGTGAGATTGTTGGGATTGCCGGGATTGATGGAAATGGTCAGTCTGAATTGATCCAAGCTATTACAGGACTTCGTAAGATTGAATCTGGTAGCGTAGAATTGAAAGGCCAATCTATCGTAGGTTTGCATCCTCGCCAAATCACTGAACTAAGCGTAGGTCACGTTCCTGAAGACCGTCACCGTGATGGTCTGGTTTTGGAAATGATGATTTCTGAAAATATCGCTCTTCAAACCTACTATAAGGAACCTCTTAGCAAAAAGGGAATTTTAAATTATACGAATATCATTGACTATGCAAAAAAATTGATGCAAGAATTTGATGTTCGCGCTGCTAGCGAGATTGTTTCAGCTTCAGCCCTTTCTGGAGGAAATCAACAAAAAGCAATTATCGCTCGTGAGATTGATCGAAATCCGGATCTCCTCATCGTCAGCCAACCAACTCGTGGTTTGGACGTCGGTGCCATTGAGTACATTCACAAACGCTTGATTCAAGAACGTGATAATGGAAAAGCTGTCCTTGTAGTCAGCTTTGAACTAGACGAGATTCTAAATGTCTCAGATAGAATCGCTGTTATTCATGATGGTAAGATTCAAGGGATCGTAACACCAGAAACAACCAACAAGCAAGAACTTGGTGTCTTGATGGCTGGTGGTGAATTGGAAAAAGGAGAAGAGTGATGTCTAAAAAATTACAACAAATTTCGGTTCCCTTGATTTCTGTTATCCTTGGAATCTTGCTTGGAGCCATCGTCATGTGGATTTTTGGCTACGATGCTATTTGGGGTTATGAAGAGTTGTTCTACACAGCCTTCGGTAGTGTGCGTGGAATCGGTGAAATTTTCCGTGCCATGGGGCCATTAGTCTTGATTGCTCTTGGATTTGCAGTTGCGAGTCGTGCAGGCTTCTTTAACGTTGGTCTTCCAGGACAAGCACTCGCTGGTTGGGTTATGAGTGGCTGGTTCGCTCTTTCAAATCCAGATTTACCACGTCCATTGTTGATTCTTGCGACAGTTGTCATTGCGCTGGTTGCTGGAGGAATTGTTGGCGCCATTCCTGGTATTTTAAGAGCCTATCTTGGAACATCTGAAGTTATCGTAACCATCATGATGAACTACATTGTTCTCTATACAAGTAATGCCTTTATCCACTCTTTCCCTAAAGATATCATGCAAAGTACAGACTCATCAATCCGAGTAAGTGCAAACGCAACTTATCAAACACCTTGGCTTGCTGAGTTAACAGGAAACTCTCGTATGAATATTGGGATTTTCTTTGCCATCATTGCAGTTGCAGTTATTTGGTTCTTGCTTAAGAAGACAACTCTCGGTTTTGAAATCCGTGCAGTTGGTCTCAATCCAAATGCTTCTGAATACGCAGGGATTTCAGCGAAACGTACCATTATTCTATCAATGATTATCTCGGGTGCTCTTGCAGGTCTAGGTGGAGCTGTAGAAGGACTCGGTACCTTCCAAAACGTCTATGTTCAAGGTTCATCATTGGCAATCGGATTTAATGGCATGGCGGTAAGTCTACTTGCGGCAAACTCACCGATTGGAATTCTCTTTGCAGCCTTCTTGTTCGGAGTGCTTCAAGTTGGAGCTCCAGGTATGAATGCTGCACAAGTGCCATCTGAGCTTGTAAGTATCGTTACAGCCTCAATTATCTTCTTTGTCAGCGTTCACTACATCATCGAACGCTTTGTCAAACCAAGAAAACAACTTAAAGGAGGTAAATAAGGATGTCGATTACAACAATGCTAACCCTTATGGTTTCTTCAATGTTGATTTACTCAGCACCACTTATTTTCACAAGTATCGGAGGCGTTTTCTCTGAACGTGGTGGTGTTGTTAACGTTGGACTTGAAGGAATCATGGTCATGGGTGCCTTCTCTGGAGTTGTTTTTAACCTTGAATTTGCACAAGATTTGGGAGCATTAACTCCTTGGTTGGCTCTTCTAGTTGGTGGATTAGTCGGAGCTATCTTTTCACTGATTCACGCAGTAGCTACAGTTCATTTTCGTGCTGACCATGTTGTCAGTGGTACCGTACTTAACTTGATGGCGCCAGCCTTGGCAGTCTTCTTGGTGAAGGTGCTTTATAACAAGGGACAAACGGATAACTTAACGCAAACTTTTGGACGTTTTGATTTCCCTCTTTTGGCTAATATCCCAGTTATCGGAGATATCTTCTTCAAGTCAACAAGTTTACTTGGTTACCTAGCAATTGCCTTCTCATTCTTAGCATGGTTTGTCCTCTTTAAAACTCGCTTTGGACTTCGCCTCCGTTCAGTAGGTGAACATCCACAAGCAGCAGATACTTTGGGGATTAATGTCTACAAGATGAGATATCTTGGAGTTGTGATTTCAGGTTTCCTTGGAGGAATCGGTGGAGCTATCTACGCTCAGTCAATTTCCGTTAACTTCTCAGTTACAACCATCGTTGGACCTGGATTTATCGCACTTGCTGCTATGATCTTCGGTAAATGGAATCCTGTTGGTGCTATGCTTTCAAGTCTCTTCTTTGGACTATCACAAAGTTTAGCAGTTATCGGTTCTCAACTTCCTTTCTTGCAAGGAGTCCCAGCCGTTTACTTGCAAATTGCACCATATCTTTTGACCATTGTCGTACTAGCAGCCTTCTTTGGTAAAGCTGTTGCACCGAAAGCAGATGGTATCAACTATATCAAATCTAAATAAACAAAAAAGCGTCGGTTTGAAACTGACGCTTTATTTTTTAGGTTTTTGATGGGTAAGATTTAGTCCCCAAGGAACAAGATTTTCTGTTTTATTACGAATACGATTGATGTTATCCTTATGGCGAATGATAATTAAGCTTGCGAGGGCTAGGATAATCACTACAAATAATAAATCGTAACTTGGCAGTAGGAAACCGATAAGTGGAAAGAGGATCACCCCAAGTACAGCAGCAAGGGCAGCAGTAACACTAGAGAGAGAAATCATACTTCCTAGATAAAGAGTTCCGAAGAAAACAACTGCTAGATAGAGGCAAAATAGAGGAGCAAATCCGAAAATGACTCCAGCACTAGTTGCGACAGCCTTTCCTCCTTTAAAGCTTGCAAATACTGGGAAGGTATGCCCAATCACAGCTAAAAGGCCAAAGACTAGAGGTGAAACACCTTGAACATGAAAGATAAGTGGGAGTAAGGTTGCGATGGTTCCTTTGAAAAAGTCAATCACGAAGGTTGCCATACCCGCTTTCTTACCTAAGATTCGAAAGGTATTGGTCGTTCCAGTATTACCAGAACCATGTTCTCTTAGATTAATCTTAAAGAAGATTTGCCCGATCCACAGTCCTGAAGGGATAGAACCCAATAAATAAGCTAAAATTAATAATACTATTGTCATCATGCTTCTATTATACCATGAAATGAGAGAGAAACGGAAAGGAATCTTTTCTCAAATTGTGACATCTGAAACTTTAAGTAAGTAGAAAAGTTTTATTAGGAAAACTATTGTTCGGAAATTAAGGCTAAAGTTTTAAAAATTCATGGAAATTTCAGAAAATCCTTGATTTTGTGTTTATTTATGCTATAATGGGAACAATTATTTTTAGGAGGTGGAGTATGTCTTACTTATTCGAGATATTACCAAGTTTATTGAGCGGTGCAACAATGACTCTACAAGTTTTTGCACTGGTCTTACTTTTTTCAATCCCTTTAGGCATTTTGGTTGCCTTTTGCTTACAGGTCCATTGGAAACCCCTCCATTACATGATTGATATCTATATCTGGGTGATGCGCGGGACACCCTTGCTCTTGCAACTAATTTTTATTTATTATGTCCTTCCAAGTATTGGGATTCGTTTAGATCGTGTGCCTGCAGCGATTATTGCCTTCACGCTTAATTATGCAGCCTACTTTGCTGAAATTTTCCGTGGAGGAATTGCAACCATTCCTCAAGGGCAATACGAAGCAGCTAAGGTTTTGAAATTCAATCCTTTCGATACCGTTCGCTATATCATTTTGCCACAGGTGACCAAGATTGTTTTACCAAGTGTATTTAACGAGGTTATGAGTTTGGTTAAGGATACTTCTCTGGTCTATGCGCTCGGTATTTCTGATTTAATCCTAGCCAGTCGTACCGCAGCCAATCGTGATGCTAGCTTGATTCCAATGTTTCTAGCAGGAGCTATTTATCTGCTTATGATTGGTATCGTTACAATTTTAGCTAAGAAACTTGAGAAAAAATTCAGCTACTATAGATAGGAGGTTATCCATGTTAGAGTTAAGAAATATCAGCAAAAAATTTGGAAAAAAAGAAATTTTATCCAATTTCAGTTTAACAATTCCTGAAAAGCAGATTTTAGCTATTGTTGGTCCATCTGGTGGTGGGAAGACAACCTTGCTTAGAATGTTAGCTGGACTTGAGACTATTGATTCAGGAGAGATTTTTTATAACGGAGAATCATTGCCTCTGGATGAACTTGAAAAGCGCCACTTGTTGGGATTTGTTTTTCAAGATTTTCAGCTTTTTCCTCACTTATCCGTTATGGAGAACTTGATCTTGTCACCTATTAAGACTATGGAAATGTCTGAAGTAGACGCAAAGAAGAAGGCGGCTGACTTACTCGCTCGTCTAGGGCTCGAAGCTCACGCAGATGCTTATCCATACTCATTATCTGGTGGTCAAAAGCAACGGGTTGCCTTAGCACGTGCAATGATGATAGATCCAGAAGTGATTGGATATGATGAACCAACTTCTGCCCTTGATCCAGAGTTGCGTCTCGAAGTTGAAAAACTGATTTTACAAAATCGAGACTTAGGCATGACGCAGATTGTCGTGACCCACGATCTCCAGTTTGCAGAAAATATTGCTGACCAGATTCTCAAAGTAGAGCCTAAGTAGGAGGTGTCTATGAATCTAAAGAAAATCAGCCTTGTTTTGGTATTCTTTCTTGCTTTTTTCTTGGTAGGATGCACGCAAAAAGCTAGCAATCCTAAAGTAGATAATTGGGAAAAATACCAACAACAAGGAACAATTACCATAGGATTTGACAATACTTTTGTTCCCATGGGTTTTGAAGAAAAGAATGGGCAATATGTGGGATTTGATATTGATTTAGCCCAAGCCGTTTCTGAAAAACTTGGGTTCAAGGTTCAGTTTCAACCCATTGATTGGGATATGAAGGAAACAGAACTTCAAAATGGGACCATTGATGCTATTTGGAATGGTTATTCTGCGACAGATGAACGTCGTGAGAAGGTAGCTTTTACCATTCCTTACATGGAAAATCAGCAGGTTCTTGTTTCTAAAAAATCACAAAATATCCAATCGGTTTCGGATATGAAAAATAAGATTTTGGGAGCCCAAGCAGGTTCTTCTGGTTATCTAGATTTTGAAGCTCAGCCAGATCTTCTAAAGAATATTGTTAAGGACCAAAAGGCTAATCAGTATCAGAGTTTTAATGAAGCCTTGATTGACTTGCAAAATGATCGGATTGATGCTCTTTTAATTGACCGTGTTTATGCCAATTATTATCTTAAAACGGAAGGGATATTAGACCAGTATGAGATTTTCCCAGCTGGTTTTGAGAGTGAGTCTTTTGCAGTCGGAGTAAGACCAGCAGATAAAATCTTATTAGCCAATTTGAATAAAGCTTTTGTGGAACTATATCAAGAAGGAAAATTCCAAGAAATTAGCCAAAAATGGTTTGGTGAAGATATTGCAACAAGTCAAGTTAAAGGAAAAGAAAACTGAGACTCTCGTCTTGGTTTCTTTTTTTAGGGTGGAAATGAGTGATTTTTTTACTAAATAGGACTTGTGAATAGGCTTTTAACTTGAAAATTTTGCAAAATCCTTAGAAAACCTGTAAAATAGAAAAGATGAACAAATAGGAGGTTCCTTGTGTCAAAAAAGGAAATCAATATTAACAATTATAATGATGACGCCATTCAGGTGCTAGAAGGGTTGGATGCGGTCCGTAAACGTCCAGGGATGTATATTGGATCAACTGACGGTGCTGGGCTACATCACCTTGTTTGGGAAATTGTCGATAATGCAGTCGATGAAGCTCTGTCTGGATTTGGTGATCGTATTGATGTAACGATTAATAAAGATGGAAGTTTAACGGTTCAAGACCACGGACGTGGGATGCCGACTGGGATGCACGCTATGGGGATTCCAACGGTTGAGGTCATCTTTACCATTCTTCACGCTGGAGGAAAATTCGGTCAAGGTGGTTACAAGACTTCTGGCGGTCTCCACGGGGTTGGTTCTTCTGTTGTCAATGCCCTTTCTAGTTGGCTTGAAGTAGAAATCACTCGTGATGGTGCAGTCTACAAGCAACGCTTTGAAAATGGTGGGAAGCCAGTAACAACTCTTGAAAAGGTTGGAACGGCACCTAAGTCTAAAACAGGTACCAAAGTGACCTTCATGCCGGATGCTAGTATCTTTTCTACGACTGATTTCAAGTACAATACTATTTCAGAGCGTCTCAATGAGTCAGCCTTTCTCTTGAAAAATGTAACCTTGTCATTAATGGACAAGCGAACAGACGAGTCAATCGAGTTCCATTATGAGAATGGAGTTCAGGACTTTGTTTCCTACCTCAACGAGGACAAGGAAACCTTGACACCAGTTCTCTACTTTGAAGGGGAAGACAATGGTTTCCAAGTGGAAGTAGCCCTTCAGTATAACGATGGATTTTCAGATAACATCCTGTCCTTTGTCAATAACGTTCGCACTAAGGACGGTGGAACGCATGAGACAGGACTTAAGTCTGCTATTACCAAAGTCATGAATGACTACGCCCGTAAGACAGGTCTTCTCAAGGAAAAGGATAAAAATCTTGAAGGGTCTGATTACCGTGAAGGATTAGCGGCCGTTCTTTCTATTCTAGTCCCTGAAGAACACTTGCAGTTTGAGGGACAGACTAAGGATAAATTAGGAAGTCCCCTTGCTCGTCCAGTTGTAGATGGGATTGTGGCTGATAAGTTGACCTTCTTCCTTATGGAAAATGGAGAACTAGCTTCTAATCTGATTCGCAAGGCAATCAAGGCGCGTGATGCCCGTGAAGCAGCACGAAAAGCGCGTGATGAGAGCCGAAATGGTAAGAAAAATAAGAAAGACAAGGGATTACTTTCTGGGAAATTAACCCCAGCCCAGTCTAAAAATCCAGCAAAGAACGAGCTCTATTTGGTCGAAGGAGATTCTGCCGGTGGTTCTGCTAAGCAAGGTCGTGACCGCAAGTTCCAAGCTATCTTGCCTCTTCGTGGTAAGGTAATCAATACTGCCAAGGCCAAGATGGCAGATATTCTCAAAAATGAAGAAATCAACACCATGATTTATACCATCGGTGCTGGTGTGGGGGCAGACTTCTCCCTTGAAGACGCCAACTATGACAAGATCATTATCATGACCGATGCGGATACCGACGGTGCCCACATTCAAACTCTTCTCTTAACCTTCTTTTATCGTTATATGCGTCCACTAGTCGAAGCTGGACATGTCTATATCGCCCTTCCTCCACTTTACAAGATGTCTAAAGGTAAAGGCAAGAAAGAAGAAGTGGCCTATGCTTGGACGGATGGCGAGCTAGAGGAACTACGTAAGCAGTTCGGTAAAGGGGCTACCCTTCAACGTTATAAAGGTCTTGGTGAAATGAATGCGGACCAACTCTGGGAAACAACTATGAACCCAGAAACGCGTACCCTCATCCGTGTTACAATCGAAGATCTAGCACGCGCAGAACGTCGCGTCAATGTCCTCATGGGTGACAAGGTTGAACCACGCCGTAAGTGGATTGAGGATAATGTCAAGTTTACTCTTGAGGAGAGTGGGGAGATGGTGTTTTGAACATAATAGGAAATAAAAAATTGGTGCTAGGAATTGTTGTTTTTTTAACTGTAGTATCAATTTGTTTAGCATTTATCTCTGATAATGGGATGGTGTTTGATGTTGAAAGAACCATATCGTTTATTGGAATCTTATCTGGATTATTTGGTATATTTTCTATCTTTATTAATTTTCAAGTACTAACTGAAGTAAAAAATATTGAAGAACAAAGATCAAAAACAATATCTAAGATAAAAGAGGAGATATTCTTTAGAGATGAAATTGTGAGAGCTAAAGAAGCTATTAATAAATTATCAACAAAGACAACAAAACAGGATTTTTTACAAGATACAACAACAATCGAACTAGCTGTAGTTAGAAGTATATGTGAAAATCCATTGATAAAAGATAAGACGCAAACTAGGCCAGAATCTAAATCTATATTTTCAAGAGTACAAAATATGGATGAGGAAATTACAAAGTATAGAAATAATATTACTAATACTGAACAAGATTGTTGGAATATTTCTCCAAGTTTGATTACAAATTTTAGAAAAGCTTTGGATGAATTGAAACATATTCTTGATGAAAATGTTGCAATTACTGCAAGTTATTCTATGATTCCAGATAAAAGATAAGTGAATTCTAATGATAAGGTTAATACAGACTAGACATAGTGGTTTAAAAAATCAAAAACTAGTTTTAAAATTACATTTGAAGAAGCGACAGTGTTTTAAAGTTTGATATAAATACAAATGGAGGACAAGTTATGTCTGAAAATCTAAGTGAAGAGCAAGTAAAAGAAGCTCTTGAAAGTGGTTATGCACAATCTGAAGCATTATTAAATGATAAAGATGAATTAGATGACTTTTTGTACCGTTTGGAGAAAAAAATTAACAATATGCCATTTGTTGGAAAGAAATTTTCGATGATCCCAGTCATGATTTCTTTGGTGAAAAATTATGTTCAAGGAAAATATACCACGGTTCCTTATGGGACTATTTTAGCTGTTTTAAGCGCACTTATTTATTTCCTTGCTCCTATTGATATTGTTCCTGATTTCATTCCGCTAGCAGGTTACTTGGACGATATGGCGGTTCTAGGACTTTGTATGAATATGGTCAAAACAGACATTGAAACCTATGATAGATGGCGTCAGTCTCAAGGATTGATCTGAAAAATCGTCTATATTTCTTAATTTTAGCTCTCTAAAAGAGGTATAAATCATGATAAGTTTATTGTTTGATAGTTCATTTCTTTTCATAGTCTTAGCTTTAGGTGCAATTATGTATATAATTGCCAAACAAGGTAAACCTGAGCAAAGTCGCTATCTTGAATTTTTACTATTAACCATAGTAACTACCTGTGTCTTTTTATTTGATAATCCTTTAAGATCCAATCCTTATGCAGGTTTGCTCTTTTATGTTTTTGACTTTTATATTTTCACATCAGCTAGCTTAGCATTCAGTTTTACAGCTATTTATAAAAGTACCAAACATCTCAGATATTATCCTAGTAGTTACTCAAAACTTCTTAAGATAAATGCCTGGTTTTTAGCAATCTTATCAGGTATGAACCTACTATTTATAATGTTGGCGCAAGAAATGGGAATTATTTTGCTATTACCAATTTTTGGTATTAGTTTTATCATTCAATTCTTGGTCGGAGAGCTTGAAAGAAAAAGAGTTCAGAAACTTCTTAAGCAAAGAAATGAAGATGTTGTTATTCAGAACCCAGAGGCAACTGATGGTGATCTACATGAGAACTGACCAGGAAATGCTTGACCTGATTATACAAATAGCTAAAAAGATACAGGTTGATACTGTGGCTCTATCTGGTTCGCGTACAAATCAAAAGATTCAAACAGATGAATTTCAAGACTATGATGTTGTCTATATTGTGGATGACTTGGATTATCTGACGAGTGACCTTTCTTGGCTGGACCAGTTTGGCAAACGTATCGTAGAGCAAAATGTGACTCTTGGACATCGCCGTTTATTTCTCATGCTTTTTGAAGATGGGAATCGCATTGATTTAACCCTCTGTCCTAAAGAAGATATCAACGAGTGGGTGGATAGTGAGGCTGGCTTCACAGTTTTAGTAGATGATAAGGGCTTGTTTGCGCCATATTCTCCAAATCCTCAGCGTTACTGGACAAGTCCAGCTAGTGAGATTGATTTTGAAAAAGCCTGCAATGAATTTTGGTGGGTATCAGCCTATGTGGTTAAGGGGATTCATCGCAAGCAACTCATTTATGCGACTGATCATCTCTATGGCATTTGTCACCAAGAACTCTTGAAGGTATTGGCTTGGAAGGTAGCAAGTGATAAAGGAACAGTCGACATCGGTAAAAATTACAAGTATCTCTATAACTACTTGCCTGCTGAGAAGGAGAAGGAATTCTTGAATCTGCTTGATTTCTCAAGTTTAGAGAAAATCACTCAGACTTTATTTGCTACGATGCAACTTTTCCATCAAGAAGCTCAAAAACTTGCTCAAAAGATGGAGTTTGATTATGATAATGAAATGGCTGAGAAGATGATTGAGTACGCGGAGGAAAGATTAAACTAGTATGTTAAATTTTATATTTACAATATTTTTTATGGGATTTCCAGGAATCCAAATTCTGGTAATAGTGTTTTCTATTCTTCTAGCTCTTAAAAGAAATAAGTTAAATAAAAGAGTGTATGGATTATTTTTCCCGATTGTTATAACCTTGTGTAATATTTGGCTTATTTCAATAGATCGCACAGAGCTTTTTGATGACGTTTTAAGATTCCAATTCTTTTTAATCTCTTTTTGTTTTCCAATGCTCATTACAGCAGTAATTTACCATGCTCTTCGATTATCTTCTATCTATTCTCTATTAAGGTGGAAGATGATAGTTATTAGCTTTTGCTACTTAATTGGTTTAGTCTTCCATCTTGTTAATACTATGTATTGGAATGAAATTTTTCAAGGGCATCAAACTGTATTTAATGCATTGCTTATTGGGACCTCTGTTATTTCATTTCTTCCTTCCATCTATTTATTTTTTGTTCAAAGAAAAGTTGAACAAGTACCTACTAGCTAAATTTAAGTAAACTAAAGTGTTTTAACCTGATATAAAAATTTTAAACTACAGAAGGATAGTTTGGTTATTTATAGTAACTGAACACCCTATCTATAAAATCTACTCTACATTTTTTGAAAGGAGTTGAACACGCCCTAAATGCTGTGTGAAAAAGATAAATTTTCTTGTGAGCATCGCTCACTGCGAGAATTTCCTATTTTCACTTTGCATTTTACGGGCTTTGTATCCTATATGAGTAATATCCAAAATATGTCCCTGGAGGACATCATGGGAGAGCGCTTTGGTCGCTATTCCAAGTACATTATTCAAGACCGGGCTTTGCCGGATATTCGTGATGGCTTGAAGCCGGTTCAGCGCCGCATCCTTTATTCTATGAATAAAGATGGCAATACCTTTGACAAGAGCTACCGCAAGTCGGCCAAGTCTGTAGGGAACATCATGGGGAATTTCCACCCACACGGGGATTATTCTATCTATGATGCCATGGTCCGTATGTCTCAGGATTGGAAAAATCGTGAGATTTTGGTCGAAATGCACGGTAATAACGGTTCAATGGACGGAGATCCACCTGCGGCCATGCGTTATACTGAGGCACGTTTGTCTGAAATTGCAGGCTACCTTCTTCAGGATATCGAGAAAAAGACAGTTCCCTTTGCTTGGAACTTTGACGATACGGAGAAAGAACCAACAGTCTTGCCAGCAGCCTTTCCCAATCTCTTGGTCAATGGCTCTACTGGTATTTCGGCTGGTTATGCCACAGATATTCCACCGCATAATTTGGCTGAGGTTATCGATGCGGCGGTTTACATGATTGACCATCCAACGGCCAAAGTTGACAAACTCATGGAGTTCTTGCCTGGGCCAGACTTCCCTACAGGAGCCATTATCCAAGGGCGTGACGAAATTAAAAAGGCCTATGAAACTGGGAAAGGGCGCGTAGTTGTTCGTTCTAAGACTGAAATTGAAAAGCTAAAAGGTGGTAAGGAACAAATTGTTATCACTGAGATTCCTTATGAAATCAATAAAGCCAATCTAGTCAAGAAAATCGATGATGTTCGTGTCAATAATAAGGTGGCAGGTATTGCTGAGGTTCGTGATGAGTCTGACCGTGACGGCCTTCGTATTGCTATCGAACTCAAGAAAGACGCTAATACGGAGCTTGTTCTAAATTACCTATTTAAGTACACCGATCTACAAATCAACTACAACTTCAACATGGTGGCGATTGACAATTTCACACCTCGTCAGGTTGGGATTGTCCCAATCTTATCTAGCTACATCGCCCACCGTCGTGAAGTCATCTTGGCGCGTTCTCGCTTTGACAAGGAAAAGGCTGAAAAACGTCTCCATATCGTGGAAGGTTTGATTCGCGTTATCTCGATTTTGGATGAAGTCATTGCCCTTATCCGTGCTTCTGAAAATAAGGCTGATGCCAAGGAAAACCTCAAGGTCAGCTATGAATTTACGGAAGAACAGGCTGAGGCCATTGTTACCTTGCAACTGTACCGTTTGACCAATACAGACGTGGTTGTCTTGCAAGAAGAAGAAGCAGAACTTCGTGAAAAGATTGCTATGCTTGCAGCTATTATCGGTGATGAACGAACTATGTACAATCTCATGAAAAAAGAGCTTCGTGAGGTCAAGAAGAAATTTGCGACACCTCGATTGAGTACTTTAGAAGATACAGCAAAAGTCATTGAGATTGATACAGCAAGTCTTATCGCTGAAGAAGATACTTACGTCAGCGTGACTAAGGCAGGTTATATCAAGCGTACTAGCCCTCGTTCCTTTGCAGCTTCAACACTTGAAGAAATTGGTAAACGAGATGATGACCGATTGCTATTCGTTCAAAATGTGAAAACTACCCAGCATCTTTTAATCTTTACAACGCTTGGGAACGTCATTTATCGACCAGTCCATGAGTTGGTAGATATTCGTTGGAAGGATATCGGAGAGCATTTGAGCCAAACAATTACAAACTTTGAAACCAATGAAGAAGTGCTCTATGTAGAAGTTGTTGATCAATTTGATGATGCGACAACTTATTTTGCAGCAACACGACTTGGACAAATCAAACGGGTAGAACGCAAAGAATTCTCTCCATGGAGAACCTATCGTTCTAAATCTGTCAAGTACGCTAAGTTGAAAGACGATACTGACCAGATTGTAGCAGTAGCTCCGATTAAATTGGATGATGTTCTATTGATCAGTCGAAACGGTTATGCCCTCCGCTTTAACATCGAAGAAGTGCCAGTTATCGGTGCCAAAGCTGCAGGTGTCAAAGCCATGAACTTGAAAGCAGATGATGTGATACAATCAGCCTTTATCTGCAATACTTCATCTTTCTATCTTTTGACGCAACGTGGAAGCTTGAAACGTGTTTCAACAGAGGAAATTCCAGCAACCAGTCGTGCCAATCGTGGCCTTCAAGTCTTGAGAGAATTAAAGAGTAAACCCCATCGCGTATTCTTGGCTGGAGCGGTCTCAGAACAAGGATTTGTTGGAGATCTCTTTAGTACAGAAGTAGAAGATGGAGAACAAACACTTGTGATTCAATCAAATAATGGAACGACTTACGAAGCAATCCTACAAGATTTGAATCTATCGGAACGCACAAGCAATGGAAGCTTCATTTCAGATAGCATTTCTGATGAAGAAGTTTTTGATGCTTATCTCAAAGAAATCTTTAAAGAAATCAAAGAAAATTAAAAATCAGTCCTAGTGACTGATTTTTTATAAGTAAAATTTTCAGAAAATTACAAATAATACTTGAATTTTTAGGAGAATAGTGTAGAATAGAACACAGAGCTTGATTAGAATAAAGGAGATTGTCATGACAGTTACGATTGATTGGGAAAATCTCGGTTTTTCCTATATGAAACTACCTTATCGTTATATCGCTAATTTTAAAAATGGACAATGGTCTCAAGGAGAATTAACAGAAGATGCAACCTTGCATATTTCAGAATCATCTCCAAGCCTTCACTATGGACAGCAAGCATTTGAAGGATTGAAAGCCTATTGTACAAAGGATGGCAGTATTCAACTCTTCCGTCCAGATGAAAATGCTAAACGTCTGCAACGTACCTGTGATCGTCTCTTGATGCCACAAGTTCCAACAGAAATGTTTGTAGATGCTTGTAAAGCCGTTGTTCGTGCAAATGAAGAATACGTGCCCCCTTATGGAACTGGTGGAACCCTTTACCTTCGTCCGCTCTTGATTGGTGTTGGAGATATCATTGGGGTAAAACCAGCTGAGGAGTATATTTTTACCATCTTTGCTATGCCAGTTGGAAATTATTTTAAAGGTGGATTGGTTCCAACAAACTTCTTGATTCAAGACGAGTATGACCGTGCTGCACCAAATGGAACAGGGGCTGCCAAGGTCGGTGGTAACTATGCAGCTAGTCTTTTGCCAGGGAAAATGGCTAAATCCCGTCATTTCTCAGATGTTATTTATCTAGACCCATCAACCCACACCAAGATTGAAGAAGTTGGTTCAGCAAACTTCTTTGGAATTACAGCTGATAATGAGTTTGTAACCCCATTGAGTCCATCAATCTTGCCATCGATTACCAAGTACTCATTACTTTATTTGGCAGAGCATCGTTTGGGCTTGAAGTCTGTTGAGGGAGATGTACCAATTGATAGTCTGGATCGATTTGTAGAAGCAGGTGCCTGCGGTACTGCGGCAGTTATCTCACCAATTGGAGGAATCCAACATGGTGATGACTTCCACGTTTTCTACAGTGAGACAGAGGTTGGTCCAGTGACTCGTAAACTATACGATGAATTAACAGGTATTCAATTTGGTGATATTGAAGCACCAGAAGGTTGGATTGTAAAAGTAGATTAAAAATTATTAAAGGAGATCTTTATGAAAACGAAAAAGTGGATGTTAACAGCAGGAGTGGTCCTGAGTACAGCAGTTCTTCTTGTAGCTTGTGGGAAAGCCGACAAGGAAGCAGATGCGCCTACAACTTTCTCTTATGTCTATGGAGTAGACCCATCATCTTTGGACTACAGTATCGCAACTCGTACTTCAACAACGGATATCATCGGTAACGTCGTTGATGGTTTGTTGGAAAACGATGAGTATGGGAATTTGATTCCTTCCCTCGCTGAGGATTGGAGTGTCTCACAAGACGGTTTGACTTATACTTATAAACTTCGTAAAGGGGTTAAATGGTATACGTCAGAAGGTGAAGAATACGCTGAAGTAACTGCGCATGACTTTGTTACTGGGTTGAAACACGTAGCTGATGGCAAATCAGACGGTGTCACTCTTATTCAAAACTCAATCAAGGGCTTGAATGAGTATATGACTGGTGAGACTAACGACTTCTCAACAGTTGGAGTTAAGGCAGTGGATGATTATACTGTTGAGTACACTCTAAACGCACCTGAAACTTTCTGGAATTCCAAAGTAACTTCAGCAACTATGTTGCCAGTAAATGAAGAATTCCTCAAAGCTTCTGGTAAAAATTATGGAACGGTCAGTCCAGCTGGTATTCTTTATAACGGTCCGTATATTTTGAAGACCTTGACTTCAAAATCTTTAATCGAATATGAAAAGAACCCAAATTATTGGGATAAAGAGAAGGTTAAAATCGAGAAAGTTAAATTAACTTACTATGATGGATCAGACCAAGAATCCTTGATCCGTAGCTTCTCTTCAGGTGTCTACACAACAGCTCGCCTCTTCCCAAGTAGCTCAAACTTTGCTTCTACTTTGGAACAATACGGGGATAAAATTACATATAGTCCACAGGATTCAACTAGTTACTACTTTACCTTTAACGTAAACCGTCAATCTTTCAATAAGACAGCGAAAACAAGTGAAGAACAGAAAACTTCTACAAAAGAAGCAATGTTGAACAAGGACTTCCGTCAAGCAATCAACTTTGCCTTCAACCGTCATTCTTATGCTGCCCAGCTCAATGGTGAAGATGGTGCGGACAAGATTATTCGTAATAGCTTAGTACCAGACAATTTCGTTCAATCTGGTGGTAAAAACTTTGGTGATATCGCTCAAAAAGAATTGGTCAACTATGGAGACCAATGGAAAGGTGTTGAGCTCGTTGACGGAAAAGATACCATCTACAATCCTGACAAAGCCAAAGCTTCATTTGAAAAAGCTAAGAAAGAATTGGAAACAAAAGGTGTAACCTTCCCAATTCACTTGGATGTTCCAGTTGAACAGACAGATACCATTGCCGTTCAACAAAGCAATTCCTTTAAACAATCAATCGAGTCAACTCTTGGTTCTGAAAATGTCGTGATCGATGTCCTTCAGATGACTGATAACGAGAAGGAAAGCATTACATCTCAAGCGCGTGTTCCTGCTCAAAAAGACTATGACTTGAACAGTACTGGATGGGCTCCAAGCTACCAAGATCCAGCAAGTTATCTCAATATCATGGATCCTAAGACTGGTTCCGCTATGAAACACCTTGGTATTACTAAAGGAAAAGACAAAGAAGTAGTAGCTCAACTAGGTTTGGACGAATATAAGAAACTCTTGGATGATGCAGTTTCTGAGAAAAATGACTTGGATAAGAGATATGAAAAATATGCTAAAGCTCAAGCTTGGCTTACTGATAGTTCTCTCTTGATGCCAACAGCTTCATCAGGTGGTTCACCAGTTGTCAGCAATGTCGTTCCATTCTCTAAACCATACTCACAAGTAGGTATTAAGGGTGATCCATACATCTTCAAAGGAATGAAATTGCAAAAAGAGATTGTAACTGCTAAAGAATATCAAGCAGCTCTTGAAAAATGGCAAAAAGAAAAATTGGAATCAAACAATAAATACCAAAAAGAATTAGAAAGTCATGTCAAATAAAACAGACTAGTACTTTTGGAATGAAGGGGCCTATATGGAATGGATTAAACTAATAGGGATACTTATCATTGTGGTTGGTTTTATCTATAAGTTAGATACAATCGCAACGGTAGTCTTAGCTAGTTTAGTTACAGCTCTAGTTTCTGGAGTTTCTCTTGTTGAATTCTTGGAAATTTTGGGAAAAGAATTTAGTAATCAACGAGTTCTTACGATTTTTATGGTAACCTTGCCACTGGTAGGTTTATCTGAAACTTTTGGCCTCAAGCAACGTTCGATTGACTTGATTCAAAAGATTAAAGGTCTGACCGTAGGAAGTTTTTATACAGTGTATTTCTTTTTTCGGGAACTCGATAGCTTCTTTGCCATCCGTCTAGGAGGACATCCGCAGTTTGTAAGGCCTTTGGTTCAACCCATGGGACAAGCAGCAGCAGAGTCTCAATTAGGTAGACAATTAACGGAGCAGGAGAGCGAAGCGCTAAAAGCGCGTGCAGCAGCAAATGATAATTTTGCAAATTTCTTTGCTCAGAACACTTTCGTTGGTGCAGGTGGTGTCCTCTTGGTGGGGGGCACTCTGGACCAATTAGGTTACGAAAGTAATTATGCAGGCATCGCTTCGGCTTCGCTTATTGTTGCAGGAGTGGCCCTACTTGTGGTAGGAATTTACAATTACCTGTTTGATAGAAAACTGCTAGTGAAAAAGCTTAGTAAAGGAAAAGAAGAATGAGCAATCTAGCAAGTCAGTTATTAGAGTTGACCTATATTGTGATTGGTTGTCAATTCCTTCATACGGCTTATTGTAGCTATAAAGATAAAACAAACCCAGTTCGCTTTGGAACAGCTGGGTTTTGGGCTTTATTGGGCATCAGTTTTATCGGTGGCTCTTATCTACCTTCTATCTGTATTGGAGTTATCGTAGTGCTATTAGCACTACTAACTCTCTTTAAACAGGTTCGTATCGGAACCTTACCGTTTCTGGATGAAGTCAAGGCAAACATTGAAGCTAAACGACTAAAGAATAAAATTTTTATTCCGGTCATGTTAATGGCTTTGATTGCTTTGGTATTAGCAAAAATGATTCCTGACTTTAGTAAGATTGCTATCAGCCTTGCAGCATTTTTTGCAACCATCTCTCTTTTATTGATTACTAAGAGTTCTCCTAAAAGCTTGTTAGCAGAAAATAATCGCATGGTTCAGCAAGTGTCAACTAGTGGGATTGTGCCTCAACTTTTAGGGGCTTTGGGAGCAATTTTTACCGTTGCAGGCGTTGGAGACTTGATTTCGCATTTAATCAGCGGTCTAGTTCCTTCGGGGAGTCGGTTGATGGGTGTAGTGGCTTATGTCCTTGGGATGGTTCTATTCTCTATGATAATGGGGAATGCATTTGCTGCCTTCACGGTTATTACTGCTGGAATTGGTGTTCCCTTTGTATTTACCTTGGGAGCTGATCCAATCGTTGCTGCAGCTCTAGCAATGACGGCAGGTTGCTGTGGAACCTTATTGACTCCAATGGCGGCTAACTTTAATGCTTTACCGGCAGCTCTCCTGGATATGAAAGATCCAAATGGGGTTATTAAAGCGCAGGTAGGAGTAGCTATTGTCATGATTATCATCCATGTATTTTTGATGTATTTTTTGGCATTTTAGCAAAGGAAATAAAATGAAAATATTAGTAACAGGTTTTGATCCTTTCGGTGGTGAAACGGTCAATCCAGCCTTGGAAGCTGTTAAATCATTACCGTCAGAGATTCATGGCGCAGAGGTTCATTGGGTAGCAATCCCAACGGTATTTTATAAAGCAGCAGAGGTATTAGAAACAGCAATCGTCCGCTATCAGCCAGATGCGGTGCTTTGCATCGGCCAAGCAGGAGGAAGAGCTAGTCTAACTCCTGAGCGAGTTGCCATCAACCAAGATGATGCTAGAATTCCTGATAACCAAGGGAATCAGCCGATTGACACTCCTATACGCCAGGATGGTCAAGCAGCCTATTTTAGCACACTACCGATCAAAGCAATGGTACAAGCCATAAAAGAGGAAGGGCTACCAGCTACAGTTTCCAATACAGCAGGAACCTTTGTTTGCAATCATTTGATGTATCAGGCTCTCTATTTAGCGGATAAAAAATTTCCACATATGAAATCAGGCTTTATGCATATTCCTTATATGACAGAACAAGTGGTAAATAAGCCTAATACAGCATCTATGAATTTAACTGATATCGTCAGAGGTATCGAAGCTGCGATTGGTGCTATCGTAGATTATAAAGATAAGGACATAAAATTAGTGGGTGGGACAACCCACTAACAATGAGTCTTCCCTAGATTAAAAAATTAGATTCTCTCACAAAAACTCTTTATCAAGGCTGCCCTTATAAAGAGTTTTTTCTTGCCAGTTTTTTAAATTTCTTGTACAATAGGAAGAGTGAAAAGAGGTATGATATGAGTAAAAAAGATAAAAAAATTGAAATTCAATTAACAGACGCAACTGTTTTAGTTGGTCAGGAAAAATTTGAAGGCTACACATTAACCATTGGGAAAAAGATTATCGGTGAAATTGCTGAACTAGATAATCAATTCGCAATCATAAAGAATGGAAATGTCGATAGTTTTTATAAAAAACTTGAAAAAGCTGTGGAAATTTTGATTGAAAACTATAATTTAGCAAAATAAAGCTTGTTTTTTGTAAATTTTCATGATATAATAGTTTTTGTTGAACATTGGAGAGATAGCGAAGAGGCTAAACGCGGCGGACTGTAAATCCGCTCCTTCGGGTTCGGGGGTTCGAATCCCTCTCTCTCCATTTCACTTTTGGGGTATAGCCAAGCGGTAAGGCAAGGGACTTTGACTCCCTCATGCGTTGGTTCGAATCCAGCTACCCCAGTTCTTAGGTAATAAATTCAAGATAAAAAGAAAAATATCTTAGGGTATTTTATTTTTATAATTGAAGGACGTGAACGATATAACATGTCTTTGCGGGTGCTTAGGAAAAAATTATAAGTATGTCAAGTTTAAGAAAAACTTGATTGTTGGAGGATTTTTTAGATGAACGAATTTGAAGATTTGCTAAATAGCGTTAGCCAAGTTGAGCCAGGTGATGTTGTTAGTGCTGAAGTATTGACAGTTGATGCTACTCAAGCTAATGTTGCAATCTCTGGAACTGGTGTTGAAGGTGTCTTGACTCTTCGCGAATTGACAAACGATCGCGATGCAGATATCAATGACTTTGTAAAAGTAGGTGAAGTATTGGATGTTCTTGTACTTCGTCAAGTAGTTGGTAAAGATACTGATACAGTAACATACCTTGTATCTAAAAAACGCCTTGAAGCTCGCAAAGCATGGGACAAACTTGTAGGACGTGAAGAAGAAGTTGTTACAGTTAAAGGAACTCGCGCTGTTAAGGGTGGACTTTCAGTAGAATTTGAAGGTGTACGTGGATTTATCCCAGCTTCAATGTTGGATACTCGTTTTGTACGTAACACTGAGCGTTTTGTAGGTCAAGAGTTTGATGCTAAAATCAAAGAAGTTGATCCTAAAGAAAACCGCTTCATCCTTTCACGTCGTGAAGTTGTAGAAGCAGCTACTGCAGCAGCTCGTGCTGAAGTATTCGGTAAATTGGCTGTTGGTGATGTTGTAACTGGTAAAGTTGCACGTATCACAAGCTTCGGTGCTTTCATCGACCTTGGTGGTGTTGATGGATTGGTTCACTTGACTGAATTGTCACACGAACGTAACGTTTCACCAAAATCAGTTGTAACTGTTGGTGAAGAAGTTGAAGTGAAAATCCTTGATCTTAACGAAGAAGAAGGACGTGTATCACTTTCACTTAAAGCTACAACACCTGGACCATGGGATGGCGTTGAGCAAAAATTGGCTAAAGGTGATGTTGTAGAAGGTACAGTTAAACGTTTGACTGACTTCGGTGCATTTGTTGAAGTATTGCCAGGTATCGATGGACTTGTTCACGTATCACAAATTTCACACAAACGTATTGAAAATCCAAAAGAAGCTCTTAAAGTTGGTCAAGAAGTTACTGTTAAAGTTCTTGAAGTTAACGCTGATGCAGAACGTGTATCTCTTTCTATCAAAGCTCTTGAAGAACGTCCAGCTCAAGAAGAAGGACAAAAAGAAGAAAAACGCGCTCCACGTCCACGTCGTCCAAAACGTCAAGAAAAACGTGATTTTGAACTTCCTGAAACTCAAACAGGATTCTCAATGGCTGACTTGTTCGGAGACATCGAACTTTAATCCATTCGAATTTGTATAAAATCCTTTGTTTTTAAAACAAGGGATTTTTCTTTTTTCTACTAGCATTTTTTGATATAATGGTCTTATGTTATATTCAGAAAAAGAATCACTTTATCAAACAACAATTGAACAGCTCTCTTATCTTTTAGAAGGAGAGCCCAATGTGTTGGCTAATCTATCAAATGCCAGTGCTCTGCTAAAAACAAGTTTTCCCAATACTGTTTTTGCAGGTTTCTATCTATTTGATGGGAATGAACTGATCTTGGGACCCTTTCAAGGTGGAGTTTCATGTGTACGAATCGCTCTTGGAAAAGGTGTTTGTGGAGAGTCTGCAGCTAGTCGTCAAACAGTGATTGTTGGTGATGTTAAAACCTACCCAAACTATATTTCTTGTGATAGTAGTGCTCGTAGTGAAATTGTTGTGCCGATGGTTAAAGAGGGACGTCTTCTGGGCGTTCTAGATTTAGATTCATCTCTTGTTGATGATTATGATGACTTGGATCTGAAATATCTAGAAGAGTTTGTTGCTATTTTGTTAGAGAAAACCGAATGGAATTTTTCAATGTTTGAGGAGAAAGCGTAATGTATCAGGCCCTTTATCGAAAATATAGAAGTCAAACATTTTCACAGTTAGTAGGCCAGGAAATTGTTGCAAAAACTCTGAAACAAGCCGTAGAGCAGGAAAAGATTAGCCATGCCTATCTATTTTCAGGGCCTCGTGGAACTGGAAAAACCAGTGTAGCCAAAATTTTTGCCAAGGCTATGAACTGCCCTAATCAAGAGGGAGGAGAACCTTGCAATAACTGTTATATCTGTCAAGCTGTAACAGATGGTAGCTTGGAAGACGTTATCGAAATGGACGCGGCATCTAACAATGGGGTGGATGAAATTCGTGATATCCGTGACAAATCAACCTATGCTCCAAGTATAGCTCAGTATAAGGTCTATATCATTGATGAGGTTCATATGCTTTCAACAGGAGCCTTCAATGCCCTTTTGAAAACTCTTGAAGAACCAACTCCTAATGTTGTTTTTATCCTAGCAACAACAGAGCTTCATAAGATTCCTGCAACCATTTTGTCTCGTGTTCAACGCTTCGAGTTCAAATCTATTAGAACTCAGGATATTCGAGATCATATTTTCCATATTTTAGAGAAGGAAGGGATTGCTTATGAGTCTGAAGCTGTCGAGATTATTGCTCGTCGAGCCGAAGGTGGTATGCGGGATGCTTTGTCCATTTTAGACCAAGCATTGAGTTTGACTCAAGATGCTAGATTAACAACAGCAGTTTCTGAGGAAATTACTGGGACTATTAGTTTAAGTGCTTTGGATAATTATGTGGCTGCCTTGGCACAAAAAGATGTGACTCGTGCTTTGGAAAATCTTAATTTGATTTTTGATAACGGAAAGAGCATGACACGATTTGTAACGGATTTGTTGCAATACTTGCGAGATATTTTGATCGTCCAAACTGGTGGGGAGAATACTCACTATAGTGATCTCTTTAAGGATAACTTAGGTCTTTCACAGGCTGTTTTGTTCGAGATGATTGGAATTGCAACAAGTAGTTTAGCTGATATTAAGGCTAGCTTACAGCCTAAGATTTATGCGGAAATGATGACCATTCGTTTGACAGAACTTGATTCCCAACCAGGACTTTCAGGTGATGTGGCTGAGGAATTATCTTCTCTTAGAGAAGAAGTTACTCGATTGAAACAGGCTCTGGCAAATGTTAACACAAGTCCCAAACAGACTACACCAACACCGAGTCGTCCAGTTAACAGCAAGTCAATTTATCGCGTAGATCGCAATAAGGTTCAGTCTATTCTTCAAGAAGCTGTTGAAAATCCTGATTTAGCCCGTCAAAATCTAATCCGTCTCCAAAATGCTTGGGGAGAAGTTATTGAAAGCTTATCAGGTCCAGATAAGGCGCTTTTAGTAGGTTCTCAACCTGTTGCGGCTAATGAGCATCACGCGATTCTTGCTTTTGAATCTAACTTCAATGCTGGCCAAACCATGAAACGTGATAATCTGAACACCATGTTTGGCAATATACTCAGTCAAGCAGCGGGATTTTCACCAGAGATTCTTGCTATTTCCATGGAAGAATGGAAAGAAGTCAGGGCTGATTTCTCAGCTAAGGCTAAATCGTCACAAGGTCAACCAGTTAAGGAAGAAGTGGAAGAATCTGTCCTTCCTCAAGGATTTGAATTTCTAGCGGATAAAGTGACCATAGAAGAAGATTAAAAGGATATTGTGACATAATACGATGAACAGACAACAATTTATAATCATGGCCTTATTTACTGCTGCTGAGACCTATTTCCTTAATGAATCCATCATGGAGCAACGGTATATTATGGCCTTGCTTTGGGCTATTTTAATCCTAAGAAATTTTAGAGTCAGCTATATTATGGGTAAAATTGTCAACGCTATTGATGACCATTTTCGAGGAAAGAAGTAACCCTCAGCTTCTAGACAAAATTAAAGCCTTTTAGGCTTTTTTTTGTTATACTATTAAAGTATATTTATTGACATTTTATCGTTTTTTACTAGAAAAATAAGGACAATTTTCTAGCGAAAATGGTAAAACGGATTGAAAAGAAAGGAATTATCATGTCAGTATTAGAGATCAAAGATCTTCACGTTGAAATTGAAGGAAAAGAAATTTTAAAAGGGGTTAACCTGACCCTGAAAACAGGCGAAATCGCCGCTATCATGGGGCCAAATGGAACTGGGAAATCAACTCTTTCTGCCGCTATCATGGGAAATCCTAACTATGAAGTAACCAAGGGTGAGGTTCTACTTGACGGCGTAAACATCCTTGAATTGGAAGTGGATGAGCGTGCGCGTATGGGGCTTTTCCTGGCTATGCAATACCCATCAGAAATTCCAGGAATTACCAATGCAGAATTCCTTCGTGCAGCTATAAATGCTGGTAAAGAAGATGATGAGAAGATTTCAGTGCGTGAGTTTATCACTAAGCTAGACGAAAAAATGGAATTGCTCAACATGAAAGAAGAAATGGCAGAGCGTTACCTCAACGAAGGTTTCTCAGGTGGTGAGAAAAAACGTAACGAAATTCTTCAACTCTTGATGTTGGAACCAACTTTCGCTCTTCTTGATGAGATTGACTCAGGTCTTGATATTGACGCTCTTAAAGTTGTTTCTAAAGGTGTTAATGCTATGCGTGGTGAAGGCTTTGGTGCTATGATTATTACTCACTACCAACGTCTTTTGAACTATATCACGCCAGACGTGGTACACGTTATGATGGAAGGTCGTGTTGTTCTTTCTGGTGGTCCAGAATTGGCGGCACGTTTGGAACGTGAAGGATACGCAAAATTAGCTGAAGAACTTGGCTATGACTACAAGGAAGAATTGTAATTCCCTCGTATCTTTTAGGAGAAGTAAATGACTAAAGAAACTATTAAACTTTTTTCAGAAATGCACGCTGAACCAAGCTGGTTGTCTGAACTCCGTCAAAAAGCTTTTGACAAAATTGAAAGCCTAGAATTACCAGTCATTGAGCGTGTTAAATTTCACCGTTGGAATCTTGGTGACGGAACTATCACAGAAAGCGAACCCTCAGCAAATGTTCCTGACTTCACAGCTTTAGATAATCATTTAAAGTTGGTGCAAGTTGGAACCCAAACTGTTTTTGAGCAAATTCCAGTTGAGTTGGCTGAACAGGGTGTTGTCTTCACAGACTTTCATTCAGCTTTAGAAGAAATTCCAGAGCTGATCGAAGAATTCTTCATGTCATCTGTTAAGTATGACGATGATAAATTAGCAGCCTACCACACAGCTTATTTCAATAGTGGTGCTGTTCTCTACATTCCTGATAATGTTGAGATTGCAGAACCAATCGAAGGAATTTTCTACCAAGATAGTGATAGCGATGTGCCGTTTAACAAGCATATTATGATTATCGCTGGTAAAAATTCTAAGATTAGTTATCTGGAACGTTTAGAGTCACGCGGTGAAGGAAGTGCCAGAGCAACTGCTAATATCACAGTAGAAGTAATTGCACGTTCTGGTGCTCAAGTAAAGTTTGCTGCGATTGACCGTCTAGGTGAAAACGTCACTGCTTACATTAGCCGTCGTGGTAAATTAGGCAACGATGCAAGTATTGACTGGGCTATCGGTGTCATGAACGAAGGAAATGTTGTTGCTGACTTTGATAGTGACCTATTTGGAAATGGTAGCCATGCAGACCTCAAGGTCGTAGCTCTTTCAAGCGGTCGTCAGGTGCAAGGGATTGATACTCGAGTAACTAACTATGGTTGCAACTCTATCGGTAATATCCTTCAACATGGAGTAATTCTTGAAAAAGCAACTTTGACCTTCAATGGTATTGGTCACATCATCAAGGGTGCTAAGGGAGCAGATGCCCAACAAGAAAGTCGTGTTCTCATGCTTTCAGATCAGGCTCGTTCAGACGCCAACCCAATTCTTTTGATTGATGAAAATGATGTCACTGCAGGACACGCAGCGTCTATCGGACAAGTTGATCCAGAAGACATGTATTACCTCATGAGTCGTGGATTGGATAAGGCAACTGCAGAACGTTTGGTTGTTCGTGGTTTCCTTGGATCAGTAATCGTTGAGATCCCAGTCAAGGAAGTTCGTGATGAAATGATTGCGACAATTGAAGAAAAATTGTCAAAACGCTAAGGGGAAGCCTATGTTAGATGTAGAAGCGATTCGCAAGGATTTTCCGATTTTAGATCAGATTGTCAATGACGAACCTCTGGTTTATTTGGATAATGCTGCGACGACACAAAAACCACTAGCTGTTCTTGAAGCGATTAATCACTACTATGAGCAGGACAATGCCAATGTTCACCGTGGGGTTCATACCTTGGCTGAAAGGGCGACAGCATCTTATGAAGCCGCTCGTGAAACCATTCGGAAGTTTATCAATGCAGACTCCACAAAGGAAGTTCTCTTTACCAGAGGTACGACAACTAGTCTTAATTGGGTAGCACGTTATGCTGAAGAAATCTTGACTGAGGGAGATCAGGTCTTGATTTCTGTCATGGAACATCACTCCAATATTATCCCATGGCAGGAAGCTTGCCGAAAGACTGGGGCAGAGCTTGTCTATGTCTATCTCAAGGATGGAGCTCTGGATATGGATGATTTGCGAGTTAAATTGACTGATAGAGTCAAGTTTTTCTCCCTAGCTCACGCCTCAAACGTTCTTGGAGTGGTTAATCCTATCAAAGAAATCACACAAATGGCTCACGAAGTTGGAGCCATCATGGTGGTAGATGGTGCTCAATCTACGCCTCATATGAAGATTGATGTCCAGGATTTGGATGTGGACTTCTTTGCCTTTTCAGGTCACAAGATGGCTGGTCCGACAGGCATCGGTGTTCTTTATGGCAAAGAAAAGTATTTGGAACAAATGTCACCAGTTGAATTTGGTGGCGAGATGATTGATTTTGTTTATGAACAATCTGCAAGCTGGAAGGAATTGCCTTGGAAATTTGAGGCTGGAACTCCCAATATGGCAGGTGCGATTGGCCTTGCGGCTGCAGTCGATTACCTAGAAAACATTGGTATGGATGCCATTGAAGCTCATGAACAAGAATTGATTGCATATGTCTTTCCAAAATTGCAGGCAATTGAGGGATTGACCATTTATGGTTCGCAAGATTTGGCTCAGCGTTCAGGAGTCATTGCCTTTAATCTAGGTGATCTTCATCCTCACGACCTTGCGACAGCTCTGGATTATGAAGGAGTAGCGGTTCGTGCCGGTCACCATTGCGCTCAACCTTTGCTCCAGTATTTAGAAGTTCCAGCAACAGCTCGTGCAAGTTTTTATATTTACAATACCAAGGCAGATTGCGACAAGTTAGTCGATGCTTTACAAAAGACAAAGGAGTTTTTCAATGGCACTTTCTAAACTAGATAGCCTCTATATGGCAGTGGTAGCAGACCATTCGAAAAATCCTCATCACCAAGGAAAGTTGGAAGACGCTGAGCAAATCAGTCTCAACAATCCAACCTGTGGAGATGTCATCAATCTCTCTGTCAAGTTTGATGCAGAGGATCGTTTAGAAAATATCGCTTTTCTAAATTCAGGCTGTACCATCTCAACTGCCTCTGCAAGTATGATGACAGATGCCGTTTTAGGAAAAACCAAACAAGAAATCTTAGAACTTGCGACTATCTTTTCTGAAATGGTCCAAGGACAAAAAGATGAGCGTCAAGACGAGCTTGGAGACGCAGCTTTCTTATCAGGTGTTGCTAAGTTCCCTCAACGGATCAAGTGCGCAACCCTCGCTTGGAACGCCCTTAAGAAAACAATAGAAAATCAAGAAAATAAATAAGACAAGTTTCTTTTGTCTTATGAATCGTTAGAATTAAAGAATGAAAGAAAGGATATTATGGCTGAAGAAAGAGTAGAACCAAAACCAATTGACCTTGGTGAATATAAATTTGGTTTCCATGACGATGTAGAGCCTGTCCTATCGACAGGAAAAGGATTGAATGAAGATGTCATTCGTGAACTATCAGCTGCCAAGGGAGAACCTGAGTGGATGTTAGAATTCCGTTTGAAGTCTTATGAAACCTTCAAAAAAATGCCCATGCAAACTTGGGGAGCAGACTTGTCAGAGATTGACTTTGATGACTTGATCTATTACCAAAAACCATCTGATAAACCAGCCCGTTCTTGGGATGAAGTTCCTGAAAAGATTAAAGAAACCTTTGAACGTATCGGGATTCCGGAAGCTGAGCGTGCTTATCTAGCAGGTGCCTCTGCCCAGTATGAGTCAGAAGTAGTTTACCATAACATGAAGGAAGAATTTGAGAAGTTAGGAATTATCTTTACAGATACAGATTCTGCCCTCAAAGAATACCCAGACTTGTTTAAACAATACTTTGCGAAGTTGGTTCCGCCGACAGATAACAAGTTGGCAGCCCTCAACTCAGCAGTGTGGTCAGGTGGAACCTTTATCTACGTACCAAAAGGTATCAAGGTTGATATTCCACTTCAAACTTACTTCCGTATCAACAACGAAAATACTGGTCAGTTTGAACGTACCTTAATTATCGTTGATGAGGGAGCAAGTGTCCACTACGTTGAAGGATGTACAGCACCAACTTATTCAAGCAACAGCCTGCATGCTGCTATTGTCGAAATCTTTGCTTTGGATGGAGCTTACATGCGTTATACAACCATCCAAAACTGGTCTGATAACGTCTATAACTTGGTAACAAAACGTGCTAAAGCTTTGAAAGATGCGACAGTTGAGTGGATTGATGGGAACTTGGGTGCCAAAACAACTATGAAATATCCATCTGTTTACCTTGATGGAGAAGGGGCGCGTGGAACCATGCTTTCTATTGCCTTTGCTAATGCAGGGCAACATCAGGATACTGGTGCCAAGATGATCCACAACGCTCCACATACCAGTTCGTCTATCGTGTCTAAGTCTATTGCAAAAGGTGGAGGTAAGGTAGACTACCGTGGACAAGTAACCTTTAATAAAAACTCTAAGAAATCTGTTTCTCACATCGAGTGTGACACCATTATCATGGATGACTTGTCAGCATCAGATACTATTCCGTTTAATGAAATCCACAACTCGCAAGTAGCTTTGGAACACGAAGCTAAGGTTTCTAAGATTTCAGAAGAACAATTGTATTACCTCATGAGTCGTGGATTGTCAGAATCCGAGGCAACAGAGATGATTGTCATGGGATTTGTGGAGCCCTTCACCAAAGAACTTCCAATGGAATATGCAGTTGAGCTGAACCGCTTGATTAGCTACGAAATGGAAGGATCAGTTGGATAATTTTTATAAAGAAAAACTGAGGCTGGGACAAAAGTCCTAGCCTCTTAATTGGCTTTGGATTGTCGAGCAAGACGCAGTGGTTGAGTGGGCTCTACTACGCTTATTTCATCAGCTTTTACATCCTTACTCAACTGTGCGGAGGTGGGACGACGAAATCGTATTCTAACGAATTACCGATTTCTGTCCCACTCTCAGTTTTTTTGGTTTATGAGGCTAATAAATATTCACAAAAATCCTTATATATGATAAAATAATACAATCTTATAAATTTGGAGATGAATTATGAATATTTTTAGAACCAAGGACGTTAGTCTAGGTAAAACAGAAATGCATCGTCATTTAAAACTATGGGATTTAATTCTTTTGGGAATTGGTGCTATGGTGGGAACTGGTATTTTCACCATTACAGGAACAGCTGCAGCAACACTAGCAGGGCCTGCTCTTGTTGTATCTATCGTGATTTCTGCGATTTGTGTGTCCTTATCCGCCCTCTTTTTCGCAGAATTTGCCTCTCGTGTTCCTGCAACGGGTGGAGCATATAGTTATTTATATGCAATTTTGGGTGAATTTCCAGCTTGGATAGCTGGTTGGTTAACCATTATGGAATTTATGACAGCAGTTTCAGGTGTTGCCTCTGGTTGGGCAGCCTATTTTAAAGGTTTGCTAAGTCATTATGGAATTTCCTTGCCACAAGTCTTGAATGGAACTTTTAATCCTGAACATGGTACTTATATTGATTTTTTACCAATTTTAGTAATTCTACTTGTTACAGGTGTTGTACTTTTAAATTCGAAAGCAGCTCTTCGTTTTAATTCTATTCTTGTTGTTTTAAAATTTTCTGCTCTTGCCTTATTTATCCTGGTTGGTATTTGGTACATTAAACCTGAAAATTGGTCAGATTTTGCACCATTTGGTTTTGGTCAGATTTATGGAGGAAGCACTGGAATTATGGCAGGTGCTTCACTCATGTTCTTTGGATTCTTAGGTTTTGAGTCCATTTCTATGGCAGTTGATGAAATTTAAAGCCCACAAAAGAATATTCCACGTGGGATTGTTTTATCCTTAACCATTGTAACCATTCTGTATGCCTTGGTTACCTTGATATTGACAGGTATCGTTCACTATAGCAAGCTCAATGTTGATGATGCAGTGGCTTTTGCTCTTAGAAGTATTGGTATTGGTTGGGCAGCTAATTATGTTTCACTTGTTGCAATTTTTACCTTGATTACGGTATGTATTTCCATGACCTATGCCTTGTCACGAATGATTTATAGCTTGGCCCGAGATGGACTATTACCTCAAAGCTTCAAACAAGTAACCAAGACTAGTCGCGTTCCAAAGAATGCAACCATTTTGACAGGTGGAGTTTCAGCGATAGCAGCTGGGATCTTCCCTCTGGCAAGTATCGCAGCCTTTCTCAATATCTGTACTTTAGCCTATCTTATTCTCTTAGCCTATGGAATTATCAAATTGAGAAAAGATAAGGGTATGCCCAAAGAGGGAGAATTTAAAACTCCCCTGGTTCCTTTTTTACCAATCTTGTCTATTCTGATTTGCCTCTCATTCATGCTTCAGTATACCCTTGAAACATGGATGGCATTTGGCCTTGCTTTATTAATAGGAATTGTAATTTACTTTGTTTATGGATATAACCATTCGACTGTAGCTGAAAATGAATAAAGAAAAAATCTTGAATTGCCATGATTTAGAACGTAGATAACAGCCTATCTGTAATTGAAAAATTGTCCTTATAGGCTTATAGGATGGTTGGCTACCATATAGTGAAAACTCTTAGAAATGCTGAGAAAATGCTATTTTTAAGAGTTTTTTATTTTCCCTAATAAAAAAGATTGAAGAAAATTATCCAAAATGGACTTTTTCTTCAATCTGAACCTTGAATTCTAGTAATTTTTATAACTTTTCATTTACGAATTGAACAAATCGATTCCACCAAATCTTTAAGAAGAAAGCTTTTCCGACATTTTTTTCTGCGACCATATCAAAACTAGGTTTATCACTTGTAATGTATCCTTGACCAACTAGATCCTTGTCTTCGTAGGTCAGATGTCCAACGACAGTTCCGGCCTCAAGTGGAGCAGTGTGTTCAGTTGTGTCTGCTGTGTAAGTGATAGTTGATTGTGTACGACTACCAAGACGTTGAACGATTTTGATATCTTCTTTTGCAACAGCCGTAACAGTACCTTCCTTCCCATCTAATACAGGTGATTTACTATCTTCATAACTTTCTCCTTGCTTGACGATTGTCTGTAGAGAAAAGTTTGATGAGATGTAATCTAAAATAGAAGAAGTAGCTGTGAAGCGTGCATATGGATTAGTATCTTGGTTGTCAGCGTTTAAGACAACAGTGATAATACGCATTCCTTTTTCTACAGTCGTACCTACAAAGGATGCTCCAGCTTTATCAGTCGTACCAGTTTTAAGTCCATCAACACCACCACGATAGGCAGGCATTCCTTCCAACATATAGTTAGTAGAATGAATGGTCATCCCTGCAAAAGTAGAAGAAGGCTTCTTTGTGATTTCTAACACTTGAGGATACTTAAGGATGAGATTGCGAGCAACGACAGCAACATCATAAGCGCTCAATTTGTTTTCATCATCTTTTTTAGATCCTGGATAGATATTATTTCCAAGAGTTTCATTATTGAGTCCAGTTGTGTTGACAAGTGTAGCATCTTGAATCCTCCATTCTTGGAGTTTGGCCTTCATCATATCTACAAAGTCCTTCTCAGAACCAGCAATTTTTTCAGCTAAGGCAATAGCAGCACTGTTAGCGCTAGATACCAAAGTCACTTCTAGTAACTCTTCAACAGTGTAATTTCTAGCTTCCATGGGAACATTACTAGCTGCAGAATTAGTTGTCAACTGGTAGGGATAATCAGAAATTTCTACAGGAGTAGAAAGAGAGATTTTCCCCTGTTCCAAGGCTTCGTAAACTAGATAAACAGTTAGCAATTTGCTAATAGAAGCAATTTCAACAGGTTGAGTAGCATCCTTTTCATATAAAATCTTACCACTATTAGCTTCAACAGCAATAGCATGTTTTGCAGCTACATCAAAATCCTGGGCAGCAACAGTTGTTGCTGAAGCAAATGAAAAGAGCGTTATTAAGGTTAAAAATAATTTCTTCATAGTAACTTTATTCTATCATAAAGACAAAAGATATTCTTGTTTTTTTGATGAAAGTTATCAATCTTTTTTGAAATATGGTAAAATAGTGTAAAGAGGAGGTGGCCTATGTTTCGGAGAAACAAACTATTCTTCTGGACAACTGAAATTTTATTAATAACCTTAATTTTCTATCTATGGAAAGAAATGGGTGCTATTATTACACCCTTTGTTAGTGTTGCGAATACTATCATGATTCCTTTTTTATTGGGAGGATTTTTGTATTACCTAACCAATCCAATTGTTATTTTTTTAGAGAAGGAATGTAAAATCAATAGAATTATTGGAATTTTGTTAACCCTTTGTGCCTTAGTTTGTGCAATCGTACTTAGTTTTTTCTATTTGCTACCGATTTTGATTAATCAGTTGAGTAGCTTAATTTACTCGAGTCAAAACATTTATGGTCGTCTTCAGGATTTAGTCATTGAGTTATCAAAACATCCAGCACTTCAAAATTTAGATATCCAACAAACTATTCAGCAACTGAATCTCTCTTATGTTGATATTTTGCAAAATATCTTAAACAGTGTGACAAATAGTGTTGGGAGTGTTCTATCTGCACTCGTAAGTACTGTATTGATAATCATCATGACACCAGTTTTCTTGATTTACTTCCTACTTGATGGGCATAAATTTTTACCAATGCTAGAGAGGACTGTCCTAAAACGAGATAAACTGCATATATCTGGTTTATTAACAAATTTGAATACAACTATTTCTCGTTATATTAGCGGTGTTTCAATCGATGCAGTCATTATTGGATGTTTGGCTTTTATTGGCTATAGTGTGATTGGATTGAAGTATGCCTTGGTGTTCGCTATTTTTTCTGGTTTGGCTAATTTGATTCCATATGTTGGACCAAGTATTGGTTTGATCCCAATGATTATCTCAAATCTCTTTACAGATCCCCATAAAATGATTATTGCTGTCATTTATATGTTGATTATTCAGCAAGTTGATGGAAATATTTTATATCCACGTATCGTGGGTGGGGTTATGAAGGTTCACCCAATTACTATTTTAGTCTTACTTTTATTATCAAGTAATATTTATGGTGTGATTGGGATGATTGTTGCTGTTCCAACCTACTCAATTTTAAAAGAGATTGCTAAATTCTTAGCCAGATTGTATGAAAATCATAAGGAAGCACAAGAAGTTGAAAAGCACTTATCAGAATAAAGATGTCGGGATAAAAAATCCCGACCTTTTTTTGATCATTGTATCTTTGGCGCTGTAGTTGATCAACCTTTTTATTGGTTTTCAAACTCTCAAATCTCTTATAATGAAACTTTAATTTTTCTATACATAAATTTTTTACAAACAACTGAATGATTGAAGTCTTTCGGGGCTGGAAATAGGAGATTCAGACTTGGGTTATCAATTTATGGTCTATCGCCTTTTGCTAAAATAAGCCTATTTATAGATATTTTAAATAAATTGGTAGAGGAAGTAGAGCAAGAATAAGAATAATTCACAAAAACTTTGTAAAACACTTGCAATTTAGCTGAAATTTGATAAAATAGTAAGGAAAGTTAGACTGTATTGCCTACTGTCTATCTATAAAATATATTTTATTGGAGGCTTTTACTCAAATGGCAAAAGAAAAATACGATCGTAGTAAACCACACGTTAACATTGGTACTATCGGACACGTTGACCACGGTAAAACTACCCTAACTGCAGCTATCACAACTGTTTTGGCACGTCGCTTGCCTTCAGCAGTTAACCAACCTAAAGACTATGCGTCTATCGATGCTGCTCCAGAAGAACGCGAACGCGGTATCACAATCAACACTGCGCACGTTGAGTACGAAACTGAAAAACGTCACTACGCTCACATCGACGCTCCAGGACACGCGGACTACGTTAAAAACATGATCACTGGTGCCGCTCAAATGGACGGAGCTATCCTTGTAGTAGCTTCAACTGACGGACCAATGCCACAAACTCGTGAGCACATCCTTCTTTCACGTCAGGTTGGTGTTAAACACCTTATCGTCTTCATGAACAAGATCGACTTGGTTGACGACGAAGAATTGCTTGAATTGGTTGAAATGGAAATCCGTGACCTTCTTTCAGAATACGACTTCCCAGGTGATGATCTTCCAGTTATCCAAGGTTCAGCTCTTAAAGCTCTTGAAGGTGACTCTAAATACGAAGACATCATCATGGAATTGATGAACACTGTTGATGAGTACATTCCAGAACCAGAACGTGACACTGACAAACCATTGCTTCTTCCAGTCGAAGACGTATTCTCAATCACTGGACGTGGTACAGTTGCTTCAGGACGTATCGACCGTGGTACTGTTCGTGTCAACGACGAAATCGAAATCGTTGGTATCAAAGAAGAAACTAAAAAAGCTGTTGTTACTGGTGTTGAAATGTTCCGTAAACAACTTGACGAAGGTCTTGCAGGAGACAACGTAGGTGTCCTTCTTCGTGGTGTTCAACGTGACGAAATCGAACGTGGACAAGTTATCGCTAAACCAGGTTCAATCAACCCACACACTAAATTCAAAGGTGAAGTTTACATCCTTACTAAAGAAGAAGGTGGACGTCACACTCCATTCTTCAACAACTACCGTCCACAATTCTACTTCCGTACTACTGACGTTACAGGTTCAATCGAACTTCCAGCAGGTACTGAAATGGTAATGCCAGGTGATAACGTGACAATCGACGTTGAGTTGATCCACCCAATCGCCGTAGAACAAGGTACTACATTCTCTATCCGTGAGGGTGGACGTACTGTTGGTTCAGGTATGGTTACAGAAATCGAAGCTTAATTCGATTTAGTTCCCAGAAGAACAATTATTTAAGTCAGACACTAAAAGAATCTTGCTTTGCAAGGTTCTTTTTTTGCGGTCAGAGTGAGAGAGTTCCTTTTTTACAATTTCATAAAATCATGGTAAAATGGTTAAATATTAAATTTGGAGAAAAATATGAAGTACAAGCGTATCGTATTTAAAGTGGGGACTTCATCTTTGACTCATAAAGATGGAAGTTTATCTCGCAGTAAAGTAAAAGCAATTACACAGCAGCTTGCAATGCTACATGAAGCTGGTCATGAGCTGATTTTAGTATCTTCGGGGGCTGTTGCGGCAGGTTTTGGAGCCTTGGGATTTAAGAAACGACCGACAAAGATTGCGGATAAGCAGGCTTCAGCGGCGGTTGGTCAAGGATTGCTTCTGGAAGAATATACAACAAATTTGCTCTTAAGACAGATTGTTTCAGCGCAAATCTTGCTAACTCAGGATGATTTTGTCGATAAGCGACGTTATAAAAATGCCCATCAAGCTTTATCAGTCCTTCTTAATCGTGGTGCAATTCCTATTATCAATGAAAATGACAGTGTCGTTATTGATGAGCTCAAGGTCGGGGATAATGATACGCTCAGTGCTCAGGTAGCTGCAATGGTGCAGGCAGATCTTTTGGTTCTCTTAACAGATGTAGACGGTCTTTATACTGGTAATCCTAACTCGGATCCAAGAGCTAAACGCTTGGAGCGAATCGAGACCATCAATCGTGAAATTATCGATATGGCTGGCGGAGCAGGTTCATCTAATGGAACTGGAGGTATGCTGACTAAGATAAAGGCAGCGACCATTGCGACAGAGTCAGGAGTTCCTGTTTATATCTGCTCATCCTTGAAAGCTGATGCCATGATTGAGGCGGCTGAGGAGACCAAGGACGGTTCTTACTTTATTGCACAGGAGAAGGGGCTCCGTACCCAGAAACAATGGCTAGCCTTTTATGCCAAAAGTCAGGGAGCAATTTGGGTTGATAAAGGAGCTGCAGAAGCTCTCTCTCAACATGGTAAAAGTCTACTTTTATCAGGTGTTGTAGATGTTGAGAGCAACTTTTCTTATGGCGATATTGTTACGGTTTTTGATAAGGAGACTGGAAAATCACTCGGAAAAGGTAGAGTACAACTAGGTGCATCGGGGCTGAAAGATGTCCTTCGATCTCAAAAAGCCAAGGGGGTCTTGATCCACCGTGATGACTGGATTTCCATTACTCCTGAAATCCAACTACTCTTTACAGAATTTTGAGGTAAACTATGGTAAGTACACAAGAACAATTTGAACAGGTACAGGCTGTTAAAAAATCGATCAATACAGCTAGTGAAGAGGTGAAAAACCAAGCCTTGCTAGCCATGGCTGATCACTTATTAGCAGCTACTGAAGAGATTTTAACAGCTAATGCTAACGATATGGAAGCGGCCAAAGGTAAAATCTCAGATGTTATGCTGGATCGTCTTTATTTGGATGCAGGGCGTATAGAAGCTATGGCAACTGGGATTCGTGAAGTAGTTGCTTTACCAGATCCAATCGGTGAAGTTTTAGAAACTAGTCAGCTTGAAAACGGCCTGGCCATCACCAAGAAACGTGTAGCCATGGGGGTTATCGGTATTATCTATGAAAGCCGTCCAAATGTGACGTCTGATGCAGCTGCTTTGGCTCTTAAGAGTGGAAATGCGGTTGTTCTTCGTAGTGGTAAGGATGCCTATCAAACAGCTCATGCTATTGTCATAGCCTTGAAAAAGGGCTTGGAGACAACGACTATTCATCCAGATGTCATTCAATTAGTAGAAGATACTAGCCGTGAAAGTAGTTATGCCATGATGAAGGCCAAGGGCTATCTAGACCTCCTTATTCCTCGTGGGGGTGCTGGTTTGATCAATGCCGTGGTTGAAAATGCTATTGTACCTGTTATCGAGACAGGGACTGGGATTGTCCATGTCTATGTGGATAAGGATGCAGACGAAGACAAGGCTCTGTCTATCATCAACAATGCTAAAACTAGTCGTCCCTCTGTTTGCAATGCCATGGAGGTTCTACTTGTTCATGAAGACAAGGCAGCAAACTTCCTTCCTCGCTTGGAGCAAGTTCTGGTTGCTGATCGAAAAGAAGCTGGGTTGGAACCAATTCAATTCCGCTTGGATAGCAAAGCAAGCCAGTTTGTTTCAGGTCAAGCAGCTGAGGCCCAAGACTTTGACACGGAGTTTTTAGACTATGTCCTTGCTGTTAAGGTTGTGAGCAGTTTAGAAGAAGCGGTTGCCCATATTGAAGCCCACAGTACCCATCATTCGGATGCCGTTGTGACTGAAAATGCTGAGGCTGCAACTTACTTTACAGATCAAGTGGACTCGGCGGCGGTTTATGTCAATGCCTCAACACGTTTCACAGATGGAGGCCAATTTGGTCTTGGCTGTGAAATGGGGATTTCTACTCAGAAGTTGCATGCGCGTGGTCCAATGGGCTTGAAGGAATTGACCAGCTACAAATATGTAGTTACTGGTGATGGACAGATAAGGGAGTAAGAGATGAAGATTGGATTTATCGGCTTGGGGAATATGGGTTCCAGCTTGGCTAAAGCTGTCTTGCAAGCAAAAACTGGTCATCAGATTCTCCTTGCTAATCGTAGTCAAGCCAAGGTGGAGGCTTTTATTGCTAATTATGGTGGTCTGACTTCTAGCAATGACGAAATCTTTACAGAAGCAGATGTGATTTTTCTAGGAGTAAAGCCAGCTCAATTCTCTGAACTGCTTACTCAATATCAGACCATCCTTGAAAAAAGAGAAAGTCTTCTTTTGATTTCCATGGCCGCTGGTTTGACCTTGGAAAAACTCGCTAGTCTTCTTCCAAGTCAGCACCGGATTATTCGCATCATGCCTAATACTCCTGTTGCTATTGGGCAAGGAGTGATTAGCTATGCCTTGTCTGCAAATTGTAATCCAGAAGACAATGAACTTTTTTGTCAACTTTTATCCAAGGCTGGCCAGTTAGTTGAAATAAGTGATGGTTTAATAGATGCTGCGACAGGGCTTGCAGGTTGTGGGCCTGCCTTTGTCTATCTTTTTATCGAAGCATTGGCGGATGCAGGAGTTCAGACAGGATTGCCAAGAGAAATGGCTCTGAAAATGGCGGCTCAAACAGTAGTTGGTGCAGGTCAAATGGTACTAGAAAGTCAGCAACATCCTGGAGTCTTGAAAGATCAAGTTTGTAGCCCAGGTGGTTCGACCATTGCTGGTGTAGCAAGTCTAGAAGAACATGCTTTTAGGGGAACCGTTATGGACGCTGTCAACCAAGCCTACAAAAGAACTCAAGAATTAGGCAAATAAGAGGTGAGAGTTAAAACTCAACCTCTTTTTTATTACAAAGAGCGAAATGAAAAAAGCTTTTCACAAATCCCTATTTTTTTGATAGAATAGAAGAGAGAAAAATAGAAATGAGTCAGACATGTCAAAAGGATTTTTAGTCTCTCTTGAAGGACCAGAGGGAGCGGGGAAAACAAGCGTTCTTGAAGCCATAATCCCTATATTAGAGGATAAGGGAATAGAAGTTTTAAGCACCCGTGAACCAGGCGGGGTTTTGATTGGAGAGAAGATTCGTGAAGTGATTCTAGATCCTAGTCATACTGAAATGGATCCTAAGACGGAGCTTCTCCTCTATATTGCCAGTCGTCGACAACACTTGGTGGAAAAGGTCTTACCAGCACTTGCAGCTGGAAAACTGGTTATTATGGACCGCTTTATTGACAGTTCAGTTGCCTATCAGGGATTTGGGCGTGGTTTAGATATAGAAGCGATTGATTGGCTTAATGAGTTTGCGACAGATGGACTGAAACCTGATTTGACTCTTTATTTTGATATTGAGGTCGAAGAGGGACTGGCACGTATTGCTGCCAACAGTAATCGGGAGATCAATCGTTTGGACATGGAAGGTCTGGATCTACATCGAAAAGTTCGTCAGGGTTATCTATCTCTTTTGGAAAAGGAAGCAGACCGCATTGTAAAAATTGATGCTAGTCTACCACTTGATCAAGTGATTGCGAACACGCAGCAACTACTTTTTGATAGGATGGGATTAAGGAGATGAAACAAGATCAATTAAGAGCTTGTCAACCTTTACAATTTGAACGTTTTGTTCATATTTTGGAGCAAGGGCAACTTAATCATGCCTATCTCTTTTCAGGTAATTTTGGAAGTTTAGAGATGGCTCTTTTCTTGTCTAAAAGTCTCTTTTGTAGTGAGAAAACTGGTATTTTTCCTTGTGAAAAATGTCGGAATTGTAAATTGATTGAACAAGAAGAATTTCCTGATGTGACCATGATCAAACCTCAGAATCAAGTTATTAAGACGGAGCGTATTCGGGAATTAGTCGGTCAATTTTCACAGTCTGGTATTGAAAATCAACGTCAGGTTTTTATTATCGAACAAGCGGAAAAAATGCATGTGAATGCTGCAAATTCACTCTTGAAGGTTATTGAAGAACCACAGAGCGAAATCTACATATTCTTTTTGACTGACGATGAGGAACAGATGTTACCAACGATTCGAAGTCGGACACAGATTTTCCAATTTAAGAAGCATGTCTCTACTTTAATGTCACAGCTTGAAGAGGCTGGTTTAGTAAAAAATAAAGCTAAACTATTGGCTCAATTCAGTCAGTCTCAGACCGAGGCTGATAAGCTTGTCCATCAAGCAGGATTTTGGACACTAGTAGATGAAAGTGAACGCCTCTTTTCTTGGCTTTTAGCCTCAAAAAAGGAATCTTACTTGCAAGTTGCAAAATTAACGAGTTTGGCTGATGATAAAGAAAAGCAAGATCAAGTGCTCAGGATTTTAGAGGTATTAGCTGGCCAGGAGGTTCTCAATGTTTCTGCGCGGAACATCTTGAAAAATCTCGTTCAAACTCGAAAAATGTGGCGGGCCAATGTTAGCTTTCAAAACGCTTTGGAATACCTGGTTTTACAAAAAAATTAAAGTGAAGATAGATTATAGAAAGGGCTGTAATGAATAAAAAAGAATTATTTGATGCTTTAGATGACTTTTCACAGCAATTGTTGGTAACCTTGGCAGACGTCGAAGCTATCAAGAAAAATCTCAAGAGTTTGGTAGAGGAAAATACAGCTCTTCGTTTAGAAAATGATAAACTGAGAGAACGTTTGGGAGAGGTTGAGGAGACTGCTCCAGCCAAAACGAAACATGTAAGGGAAAATGTCCGTCGCATTTATGAGGACGGTTTTCATGTTTGCCGTGACTTTTATGGTCAACGTCGAGAGCAAGATGCAGAATGTATGTTTTGTGATGAGTTGTTATTTAGGGAGTAAGTATGCAGATTCAAAAGAGTTTTAAGGGACAATCTCCCTATGGCAAGCTTTATCTAGTAGCAACGCCAATCGGTAATCTAGATGACATGACTTTTCGCGCTATTCAGACCTTGAAGGAGGTCGACTGGATCGCGGCAGAAGATACTCGTAATACTGGACTTTTACTCAAGCATTTTGAAATCTCAACCAAGCAAATCAGTTTTCATGAGCATAATGCCAAGGAAAAAATTCCTGATTTGATTGAGTTGTTGAAGCAAGGTCAAAATCTTGCCCAAGTATCTGATGCAGGGATGCCTAGTATTTCTGACCCGGGGCATGATTTGGTCAAGGCTGCCATTGAAGAAGATATCGCAGTTGTCACGGTTCCAGGAGCTAGTGCAGGAATTTCTGCCTTGATTGCCAGCGGCTTGGCACCACAACCCCACATCTTTTATGGTTTTCTACCACGAAAATCTGGTCAGCAAAAGCAATTTTTCGAAGCGAAAAAAGCTTATCCAGAGACTCAGATTTTCTATGAGTCACCTCACCGTGTGGCAGATACGCTAGAAAATATGCTAGAAGTCTATGGTGATCGCTCGGTGGTCTTGGTTAGAGAATTGACTAAAATCTTTGAAGAATACCAACGTGGAAAAATTTCAGAATTACTGGAAAGCATCGCTGAAACACCTCTCAAAGGCGAGTGCCTTATAATCGTAGAAGGTGCTAGTCAAGATGTTGAGGATAAGGATGAAGAGGATTTATTTTCTGAAATTCAAGAGCGTATCCAGCGAGGTATTAAAAAAAATCAAGCCATTAAGGAAGTTGCGAAGATTTACCAATGGAACAAAAGCCAGCTCTATGCTGCCTACCACGAATGGGAAGAACATCAGGAAAACAACTAGACAGGGAAGTTTGCCTTCTTCCCTTTTTTTGTTATACTAGAAGAAGAAAAAAATAGAAAGATTTGTGGGAGTGAAAAAGTCCTGTGGACTTTTTCAGCCTGAGCCAAGAAATTCGAAAGCGAAGTAAGTCCTGTGGACTTTTTCAGCCTGAGCCAAGAAATTCGAAAGCGAAGTAAGTCCTGTGGACTTTTTCAGCCTGAGCCAAGAAATTCGAAAGTGAAGTAAGTCTGTGGACTTTTTCAATGTGAATTTTATCTTCTCACTCCCAAAGAGGTATTAGTGTCATGTCTCAATCTTATATCAATGTTATCGGTGCGGGATTGGCAGGTTCTGAAGCAGCCTACCAAATCGCGGAGCGTGGTATTCCAGTTAAACTTTATGAAATGCGTGGTGTCAAGTCAACACCTCAGCATAAAACTGACAATTTTGCCGAGTTAGTTTGTTCGAACTCACTGCGTGGGGATGCTCTTACAAATGCCGTAGGTCTCCTCAAGGAGGAAATGCGTCGCCTAGGTTCTCTTATCTTGGAATCGGCAGAAGCAACACGTGTTCCTGCTGGTGGTGCTCTAGCGGTTGACCGTGACGGTTTTTCTCAAATGGTTACTGAAAAGATTGCCAACCATCCCTTGATTGAGGTCGTTCGTGACGAAATTACAGAATTGCCAACGGATGCTATTACAGTTGTAGCGACTGGACCTTTGACTAGTGATGCCCTTGCTGAGAAAATTCACGCTCTTAATGGCGGTGACGGTTTTTATTTCTACGATGCTGCAGCGCCTATTGTGGATGTTAATACGATTGATATGAACAAGGTTTATCTCAAATCTCGTTATGATAAGGGAGAAGCAGCCTATCTCAATGCTCCTATGACCAAACAAGAGTTTATGGATTTCCATGAAGCCTTGGTCAATGCGGAAGAAGCTCCGTTAAATTCTTTTGAAAAAGAAAAGTATTTTGAAGGATGCATGCCAATCGAAGTCATGGCTAAACGGGGTATCAAAACCATGCTCTATGGTCCTATGAAACCAGTTGGTTTGGAGTATCCAGACGATTACACAGGTCCTCGTGACGGAGAATTTAAGACACCATACGCTGTAGTTCAGCTTCGTCAGGATAATGCGGCAGGTAGTCTTTACAATATCGTTGGTTTTCAAACTCACCTTAAATGGGGCGAACAAAAACGTGTCTTCCAAATGATTCCAGGTCTTGAAAATGCAGAGTTCGTTCGCTATGGAGTCATGCACCGCAATTCTTACATGGATTCACCAAATCTTCTTGAACAGACATACCGTTCTAAGAAACAGCCAAATCTATTCTTTGCTGGTCAGATGACGGGTGTGGAAGGCTATGTTGAGTCAGCGGCATCAGGTCTAGTAGCTGGTATTAACGCAGCTCGTCTTTTCAAGGGCGAAAGCGAGGCTATTTTCCCAGAGACAACGGCAATTGGAAGTCTAGCTCATTACATCACACATGCTGACAGCAAACATTTCCAACCAATGAACGTCAATTTCGGAATTATCAAGGAATTGGAAGGCGACCGCATTCGTGATAAGAAGGCTCGTTATGAAAAAATTGCAGAGCGTGCCTTGGCTGATTTGGAAAACTTTTTATCCGTTTAAAATTTTCAAAAGAATAACTCATGAGACTATAAAATTCTCAAAAAATGTGATAAAATAGTTTGAATAAAATAAAGGAGCGAAGTCAGGTGGAACCCAAATATAAACGTATTTTGATTAAGTTATCAGGTGAGGCCCTTGCTGGCGAGCGTGGTGTCGGAATTGATATCAAAACTGTTCAAGCAATGGCTCAAGAAATTCAAGAAGTACATAACTTAGGAATTGAGATTGCTCTCGTAATCGGAGGAGGAAATCTCTGGCGTGGAGAACCTGCTGCAGAAGCTGGAATGGATCGTGTACAAGCAGACTATACAGGAATGCTTGGAACCGTTATGAATGCTCTTGTGATGGCAGATTCATTGCAACAAGTTGGTGTGGATACACGTGTTCAAACAGCCATTGCTATGCAACAAGTAGCAGAACCTTACGTTCGTGGTCGTGCCCTTCGTCATCTTGAAAAAGGACGCATTGTTATCTTTGGTGCGGGAATTGGTTCACCATACTTCTCAACAGATACAACAGCAGCCCTTCGTGCAGCTGAAATTGAAGCGGACGCTATCTTGATGGCTAAGAATGGGGTTGATGGTGTCTACAATGCTGATCCTAAAAAAGATAAGACAGCCGTTAAATTTGAAGAATTGACTCACCGTGATGTCATTAACAAAGGGCTTCGTATCATGGACTCAACAGCTTCTACACTTTCAATGGATAATGATATTGACTTGGTAGTTTTCAACATGAACCAACCAGGAAATATTAAACGTGTTGTATTTGGTGAAAATATCGGAACTACAGTTTCAAATAATATCGAAGAAAAGGAATAAGAAATCATTATGGCAAACGCAATCGTAGAAAAAGCAAAAGAGAGAATGACCCAATCTCACCACTCACTTGCTCGTGAGTTTGGAAGTATTCGTGCTGGCCGTGCTAATGCTAGCTTGCTTGACCGCATCCACGTTGAGTACTATGGTGTTGAAACACCACTTAACCAAATTGCTTCTATCACAATCCCAGAAGCGCGTGTTTTGTTGGTAACACCATTTGACAAATCATCTTTGAAAGATATCGAACGTGCTTTGAATGCTTCAGACCTAGGTATCACACCAGCTAACGATGGTTCTGTTATTCGTTTGGTAATCCCAGCTCTCACAGAAGAAACTCGTCGCGACCTCGCTAAAGAAGTGAAAAAAGTCGGTGAGAATGCTAAAGTTGCTATCCGTAATATCCGTCGTGATGCTATGGACGAGGCTAAGAAACAAGAAAAAGCTAAAGAAATTACTGAAGACGAATTGAAGACTCTTGAAAAAGATATTCAAAAAGCAACAGACGATGCTGTAAAACACATCGACGAAATGACTGCCAACAAAGAAAAAGAAATCTTGGAAGTCTAAGAAATAAACAGAAAAACTCAGTTGGCATTGCTGGCTGAGTTTTATTCGAAAGAAGGAAACATGAATACAAATCTTGCAAGTTTTATCGTTGGACTCATCATCGATGAAAATGACCGTTTTTACTTTGTTCAAAAGGATGGTCAAACATATGCCCTAGCTAAAGAAGAAGGTCAGCATACAGTTGGTGATACGGTCAAAGGTTTTGCTTACACAGATATGAAGCAAAAATTGCGCCTCACTACTACAGAAGTGACTGCAACTCAGGAACAATTTGGTTGGGGAACCGTAACAGAGGTTCGTAAGGACCTTGGGGTTTTTGTTGATACAGGATTACCAGACAAGGAAATCGTTGTGTCACTAGATATTCTCCCTGAACTGAAAGAACTCTGGCCAAAGAAGGGCGACAAACTCTACATCCGTCTTGAAGTAGACAAGAAAGACCGTATCTGGGGCATCTTAGCTTATCAGGAAGACTTCCAACGATTGGCTCGTCCTGCCTACAATAACATGCAGAATCAAAATTGGCCAGCCATTGTTTACCGTCTTAAGTTATCGGGAACCTTTGTCTATTTACCGGAAAATAATATGCTGGGCTTCATCCATCCAAGTGAGCGTTATGCAGAACCTCGTTTGGGGCAAGTGTTAGATGTACGTGTTATTGGCTTCCGTGAGGTGGATCGCACACTTAATCTTTCACTTAAACCTCGCTCTTTTGAGATGTTGGAGAACGATGCGCAGATGATCTTGACTTACTTGGAAAGTAATGGTGGATTTATGACCTTAAATGACAAATCTTCACCAGATGACATTAAAGCGACTTTTGGTATCTCGAAAGGTCAGTTTAAAAAAGCGCTTGGTGGTTTAATGAAAGCTGGCAAAATTAAACAAGACCAGTTTGGTACTGAATTAATTTAGGGAGGCTTATGAGAAAATCATTTTATACTTGGCTCATGACCGAGCGCAACCCTAAAAGCAATAGTCCCAAAGCAATTTTAGCGGATCTTGCCTTTGAGGAATCCGCTTTTCCGAAACATACAGATGATTTCGATCAAGTGAGTCGATTTTTAGAAGAACATGCTAGCTTTTCCTTTAATATGGGAGACTTCGATCGTATCTGGCAGGAATATTTAGAACATTAAGTCTACTAGATGAGGTTTGGGATAGTAATTTCTCAGCCTCTTTGCTATAATATAGTCATTCAGTTTAACTTTTACTAGGTCCTAATCGACTTTTTAACTACTAAAAGCAAACGAAACATTATATAAAATTAAAAGAGTTAGAGAGGTTCTTTATTTGAAGGAACATTCAATAGACATTCAGCTTAGTCATCCAGATGATTTATTTCATCTTTTTGGTTCTAATGAGCGCCATCTTCGTTTGATGGAGGATGAGTTAGATGTCATCATCCATGCTCGTACAGAGATTGTACAAGTCTTGGGAGCAGAGAATGCTTGTGAGGAAGCCCGCCAAGTAATTCAAGCCTTGATGGTCTTGGTCAATCGTGGAATGACTGTTGGAACTCCGGATGTGGTGACAGCCATTACCATGGTTAAGAATAATGAAATCGATAAGTTTGTCGCCCTCTATGAAGAAGAGATTATCAAGGATAATACAGGTAAGCCCATCCGTGTTAAAACTTTGGGTCAAAAGCTTTATGTGGATAGTGTCAAGCAACACGATGTGACCTTTGGGATTGGGCCGGCAGGAACAGGTAAGACCTTCTTAGCAGTGACTTTGGCCGTAACAGCCCTCAAGCGTGGACAAGTCAAGCGAATCATATTGACACGTCCAGCAGTAGAAGCAGGAGAGAGCTTAGGATTTCTTCCAGGTGATCTCAAGGAAAAGGTCGATCCTTATTTACGACCAGTTTATGACGCCTTGTACCAGATTCTTGGGAAAGATCAAACAACCCGTCTTATGGAACGTGAAATTATTGAAATTGCTCCTCTGGCCTATATGCGTGGGCGTACCTTGGATGATGCCTTTGTCATTCTCGATGAGGCGCAAAATACGACCATCATGCAGATGAAGATGTTCTTGACCCGTCTTGGATTTAACTCGAAAATGATTGTCAATGGGGATATTAGCCAGATTGACCTACCTCGTAATGTCAAGTCAGGTTTGATTGATGCTCAAGAAAAACTCAAGAATATTCATCAAATTGACTTTGTTCATTTCTCAGCCAAGGATGTGGTTCGCCACCCAGTTGTAGCTCAAATTATCAGAGCCTATGAACCTCTACCTGTCAAAGCTGAAGAAAGTGAAGAAGAAACAGAATAAAGAAAAAGGTTGGGCAAAAACTAGCTTTCCAATAAAACCACACAGTGATTCCAGTCTTGAATCAAATCAAGCTGAAAGAAACACTGTGTGGTTTTTGAATAGTGGATGTTTTAGAGGCTAGATTCTTGGCCAATTTGGTGAGATACGTGAACATAAAGATGAAATCCTATTTCTGTTTCGACAGCTTGTTTACCTCTGACATGCACTCTGCGCACGCCAAAAACACTCTTCAATCTACCAAAACGGGTTCAACATCAATTTTCCGTTTGGCATAGATTCGAGAGCCTTCTTCACTATGTAATGTTTGCTTAAGGAGTTCCTTAAAGTAATTCCAAGTTGGATTATAATGGATTTGTTTCTGATTCCCACTATCTGTTTTAGCCAACTGTTCTAACTCAGGAGTATCTTGAACTTTATCCGCCTCATAAATCTTGAAATCACGTTGAAAATCATACTTATCGGTTTGACTAGAGTAGTTCTTAAAGGAATAAACTATGCCATCGGGCTTTATAAACTGGTCCGTGTCCTCAAGATATTCCCAGTTCATTGGGTTATCTGTGCTCGTTTAGTACTTTTTAGTCAATTTTGATTAGGTTGTTGGCATGTTTACTGGAGTGGAAGTTATTAATCGTTTTATAGCTAACATAGGTATCTTGCCTCAACCATTTCATAGGAATGACTTCTTCGTTCATTTGAACGATTTTACGTCCAGAGAACACTTGACGAGCATAAGCTAACAGGGTCATCTTCATGAGCATGGCTGGATGAAAGGCAGGTCGGCCAGTGTAGGAGGTCTCTTCCAATAGAACTTGACTAGGAATACTGTCCACATAGAGGCTAATCATTCTCGTTCGTGAATTAGTGGAATATCGTAGGCAAGATTCACTTCCAAACTTAACTGAGTTTTTGGTGGTTTTAGTAGTGGTTCAACTTGATTCCTACTATTCTTGATGGTGTGAATGTGCTTATAATGTATTCCAGTTAACCACGAAAGCTTTGGATTTCATAAAATTAACACAGGTTAAAAAACAAATTAATGTGTGTTAATTTTTTCTTGACTTAAATTTTTTTAATTGATATACTATTTTTCAGAGAGCTAACAATTATATATAAATGTACTACTCTATTTCCTAGATAATACTTCATAAAACTTTTTATAACAAAGGCTAGCAAAGTTAAAGTTTTCTATCTTTAGGAAGTTAAATAAATATGTAAGGAATTAAAATGAAAAAAAGTACAGTATTGTCATTAACCACAGCTGCAGTTATTTTAGCAGCATATGTCCCTAACGAGGTAGTCTTAGCAGAAACATCTAGTTCTGAAGATGCTGTAACTATCTCTGATAAAGAAAAAGTAGCAGTAGATAAGGAAACAGAAAATAAAGAGAAACATGAAGATATTCATAATGCTATAGAAACTTTAAAGCATACTGAAGAGAAGAAAACAACAATTATTGAGGAAAAAGAAGTTGTTAGTAAAAATCCTGTGATAGACAATAACACTAGCAATGAAGAAGCAAAAATCAAAGAAGAAAATTCCAATCAATCCCAAGGAGATCATGCGGACTCATTTGTAAATAAAAACACAGAAAATCTCAATAAAGAAGATAAAGTTGTATATATTGCCGAATTTAAAGATAAAGAATCTGGTGAAAAAGCAATCAAGGAATTAGCCAATCTTAAGGATACAAAAGTTTTATATACTTATGATACCGTTTTTAACGGTAGTGCTATTGAAACAATCAAATCTAATCTGGACAAAATTAAACTAATAGAAGGTATCTCATCGGTTGAACGATCACAAAAAGTCCAGCCAATGATGAATCATGCTAGAAAGGAAATTGGAGTTGAAGAGGCAATGGATTACCTAAAGTCTATCAATGCTCCATTTGGTAAAAATTTTGATGGTAGAGGTATGGTCATTTCAAATATCGATACCGGGACAGATTATAGGCATAAGGCCATGAGGATTGATGATGATGCTAAAGGCTCAATGAGATTTAAAAAAGAAGACTTAAAAGGTACTGATAAAAAATTCTGGTTGAGTGATAAAATCCCTCATGCTTTCAATTATTATAATGGTGGTAAAATCACTGTAGAAAAAGCTGATGATGGAAGCGATTATTTTGATCCACATGGGATGCATATTGCCGGGATTCTTGCGGGAAATGATACTGAAAAAGATATCAAAAACTTTAACGGAATAGATGGAATTGCTCCTAATGCACAGATATTCTCTTATAAAATGTACTCTGACGCAGGATCTGGCTTCGCAGGAGATGAAACAATGTTTCATGCTATTGAAGATTCCATCAAACACAATGTCGATGTTGTTTCGGTATCATCTGGCTTTACAGGAACAGGTCTTGTAGGTGAGAAATATTGGGAAGCTATTAGAGCGTTAAGAAAAGCAGGCATTCCAATGGTTGTAGCTACGGGTAACTATGCGACTTCTGCTTCAAGTTCGTCTTGGGATTTAGTAGCAAATAATAATCTGAAAATGACCGACACTGGAAATGTAACACGAACTGCAGCACATGAAGATGCGATAGCGGTCGCTTCTGCTAAAAATCAAACAGTTGAGTTTGATAAAGTTAACATAGGTGGAGAAAATTTTAAATACAGAAATATAGGGGCCTTTTTCGATAAGAATAAAATCATAACAAATGAAGATGGTTCAAAAGCTCCTAGTAAATTGAAATTTGTATATATAGGCAAAGGTCAAGACCAAGATTTGATAGGATTGGATCTTAAGGGCAAAATTGCAGTAATGGATCGAATTTATACCAAGGATTTGAAAAATGCTTTTAAAAGAGCTACGGATAAGGGCGCACGCGCCATTATGGTTGTAAATACTGTCAATTACTACAATAGAGATAATTGGGCAGAGCTTCCAGCTATGGGATATGAAGCGGATGAAGGAACTACTAGTCAAGTATTTTCAATTTCAGGAGATGATGGTGTAAAGCTATGGAACATGATTAATCCTGATAAAAAAACTGAAGTCAAAAGAAATAATAAGGAAGATTTTAAAGATAAATTGGAGCAATACTATCCAATTGATATGGAAAGCTATAATTCCAATAAACCGAATGTAGGTGACGAAAAAGAGATTGACTTTAAGTTTGCATCTGACACAGACAAAGAACTCTATAAAGAAGATATCATAGTTCCAGCAGGATCCACATCTTGGGGACCAAGAATAGATTTACTTTTAAAACCTGATGTTTCAGCACCAGGTAAAAATATTAAATCCACGCTTAATGTCATTAATGGGAAATCAACTTATGGTTATATGTCAGGGACTAGTATGGCAACTCCAATCGTTGCAGCTTCTACTGTTTTGATTAGGCCCAAGTTAAAGGAAATGCTTGAAAGACCTGTGTTGAAAAATCTTAAGGGAGATGACAAAATAGATCTTACAAGTCTTACAAAAATAGCCCTACAAAATACTGCACGGCCCATGATGGATGCGACTTCTTGGAAAGAAAAAAGTCAATACTTTGCATCACCTAGACAACAGGGAGCAGGTCTAATTAATGTTGCCAATGCTTTGAGAAATGAGGTTGTAGCGACTTTCAAAAACACAGATTCTAAAGGTTTGGTAAACTCTTATGGTTCTATTTCTCTTAAAGAAATAAAAGGAGATAAAAAATATTTTACAATTAAGCTTCACAATACATCAAACAGACCTTTGACCTTTAAAGTTTCAGCATCAGCAGTAACTACAGATGCTCTAACTGACAGACTCAAACTGGATGAAACATATAAAGACGAAAAATCTCCAGATGGGAAGCAAATTGTTCCAGAAATTCACCCAGAGAAAGTAAAAGATGCAAATATTACATTTGAGCATGACACTTTCACTATAGGCCCAAATTCTAGCTTTGATTTAAATGCGGTTATAAATGTTGGAGAGGCTAAAAACAAAAATAAATTTGTAGAATCATTTATTCATTTTGAGTCTGTGGAAGAAATGGAAGCTCTAAACTCCAATGGGAAGAAAACAAATTTCCAACCTTCTTTATCGATGCCTTTAATGGGATTTGCTGGGAATTGGAACCACGAACCAATCCTTGATAAATGGGCCTGGGAAGAAGGTTCAAAATCAAAAACAATGGAAGGTTATGATGATGATGGTAAACCAAAAATTCCAGGAACCTTAAATAAGGGAATTGGTGGAGAACATGGTATAGATAAATTTAATCCAGCAGGAGTTATACAAAATAGAAAAGATAAAAATACAACATCCCTAGATCAAAATCCAGAATTATTTGCTTTCAATAACGAAGGGATCAACGCACCATCATCAAGTGGTTCTAATATTGCTAAAATTTATCCTTTAGATTCAAATGGAAATCCTCAAGATGCTCAACTTGAGAGAGGATTAACACCTTCTCCACTTGTATTAAGAAGTGCAGAAGAAGGAATGATTTCAATAGTAAATACAAATAAAGAGGGAGAAAATCAAAGAGACTTAAAAGTCATTTCGAGAGAACACTTTGTTAAAGGAATTTTAAACTCTAAGAGAAATGATGCAAAGGGAATCAAATCTTCTAAACTAAAGGTTTGGGGTGACTTGAAATGGGATGGACTCATCTATAATCCTAGAGGGAAAGAAGAAAATGCACCAGAAAGCAAGGATACCAAAGATCCAGCTACTAGGATAAGAGGTCAATTTGAACCAATTGCAGAAGGTCAATATTTCTATAAATTTAAATATAGATTAACTAAAGATTATCCATGGCAGGTTTCCTATATTCCTGTAAAAATTGATAACACAGCCCCTAAGATTGTTTCGGTTGATTTTTCAAATCCTGAAAAAATTAAGCTGATTACAAAGGATACTTATCACAAGGTAAAAGATCAATACAAGAATGAAACTCTATTTGCGAGAGATCAAAAAGAACATCCTGAAAAATTTGACGAGATTGCCAACGAAGTTTGGTATGCTGGCGCCGCTCTGGTTAATGAAGATGGAGAGGTTGAGAAAAATCTTGAAGTAACTTACGCAGGTGAGGGTCAAGGAAGAAATAGAAAGCTTGACAAAGATGGAAATACCATTTATGAAATTAATGGTGCAGGAGATTTAAGAGGAAAAATCATTGAAGTCATTGCACTAGATGGCTCTAGTAATTTCACAAAGATTCATAGAATTAAATTTGCTGATCATGCTGATGAAAAGGGGATGATTTCCTATTATCTAGTAGATCCTGATCAGGATTCATCTAAATACCAAAAGCTTGGCGAGATTTCCGAATCTAAATTTAAAAATTTAGAAAATAGAAAAGAGGATAGTCTTAAAAAAGATACAACTGAAGTAGAACATCATCAAGACAATGAAGAGTCTATCGAAGAAAAATCTAGCTTGACTATTCATAAAACTATTTCAACAATTAGAGAGTTTGAAAGTAAAGACTTTAAGAAACTCATTAAAAAGAAATTTAGAGAAGTTGATGACTTTACAAGTGAAACTGGTAAGAGAACAGAAGAATACGATTATAAATACGATGATAAGGGAAATATCATTGCTTATGACGATGGTAGTGCCTTAGAATATGAAACTGAAAAACTTGACGAAATCAAATCAAAAATTTATGGTGTTCTAAGCCCGTCTAAAGATGGACACTTTGAAATTCTTGGAAAGATAAGTAATGTTTCTAAAAATGCCAAGGTATACTATGGAAATAACTATAAATCGATAGAAATCAAAACGACCAAGTATGATTCCCACTCAAAAACGATGACATTTGATTTATACGCTAATATTAATGATATTGTGGATGGATTAGCTTTTTCAGGAGATATGAGATTCTTTGTTAAAGATGATGATCAGATAAAAGCTGAAACTAAAATTAGAATGCCTGAAAAAAATAAGGAAACTAAAACAGAATATCCCTATGCATCAAGTTATGGGAATGTAATAGAATTAGGAGAAGGAGATCTTTCAAAGAACAAACCAAACAATTTAACGGAAATGGAATCTGGTAAAATCTATTCTGATTCAGAAAAACAACAATATCTGTTAAAAGATAACATTATTCTAAGAAAAGGCTATGCACTAAAAGTGACTACCTATAATCCTGGAAAAACGGATATGTTAGAAGGAAATGGAGTCTATAAAAAGGAAGATATAGCAAAAATCCAAAAGACCAATCCTAATCTAAGAGTCCTTTCAGAAAAAATAATTTATGCTGATAGTAGAAATGTTGAAGATGGAAGAAGTACTCAATCCGTATTAATGTCGGCTTTGGACGGCTTTAACATTGTAAAATATCAAGTGTTTACCTTTAAAATGAACGATAAAGGGGAGGCAATCGATAAAGATGGAAATCTGGTGACAGATCCTTCTAAACTGGTATTATTTGGTAAGGATGGTAAAGAGTACACTGGAGAGGATAAGTCCAATGTAGAAGCTATAAAAGAAGATGGCTCTACGTTATTTATTGATGCAAAACCAGTAAATCTTTCAATGGACAAGAACTACTTTAATCCATCTAAATCTAATAAAATTTATGTACGAAATCCAGAATTTTATTTAAGAGGTAAGATTTCTGATAAGGGTGGTTTTAACTGGGAGTTGAGAGTTAATGAATCGGTTGTAGATAATTATTTAATCTACGGAGATTTACACATTGATAACACTAGAGATTTTAACATTAAGCTTAATGTTAAAGACGGTGACATCATGGACTGGGGAATGAAAGACTATAAAGCAAATGGATTCCCAGATAAGGTAACAGATATGGATGGAAATGTTTATCTTCAAACTGGCTATAGCGATTTGAATGCGAAAGCGGTTGGAGTACACTATCAATTTTTATATGATAATGTTAAACCAGAAGTAAACATTGACCCTAAGGGAAATACTAGTATTGAATATGCTGACGGAAAATCTGTAGTCTTTAATATCAATGATAAAAGAAATAATGGATTCGATGGTGAGATTCAAGACAAACATATTTATGTAAATGGAAAAGAATACAAATCATTTGATGATATTAAACAACTAACAGATAAGACACTAAACATTAAGATTGTTGCAAAAGATTTCGCAAGAAATACGACCGTAAAAGAATTCATTTTAAACAAGGATACGGGAGAGGTGAGCGAACTAAAACCTCAGATGGTAACTGTGACCATTCAAAATGGAAAAGAAATGAGTTCTAAGATAGTGTCGGAAGAAGATTTCATTTTACCTGTCTATGAGGGTGAATTAGAAAAAGGCTATCAATTTGATGGCTGGGAAATTTCTGGTGTCGAAGGGAAAAAAGATGCTGGTTATGTTATTAATCTATCAAAAGATACCCTTATAAAACCTGTATTCAAGAAAATAGAGGAGAAAAAGGAGGAGGAAAATAAACCTACTTTTGATGTATCGAAAAAGAAAGATAAGGTGCAAGCAAATCATAATCAATTAGATGAAAGTCACAGAAAAGAGGATTTACAAAGAGAAAATCATTCACACAAATCTGATTCAACTAAGGATGTCAAAACTACAGTTCCTGTACAAGTAAATTATAGTCAATTAGATGAAAGTCAAAGATCTGATTCAACTAAGGATGTTACAGCTCCAGTTCCTGATAAAAATGATAAAAACTTTGAAAATAAGAAAGAAGTTTATCTTAATGAACCAGAGAACATAGCTAATAAACATACTAATATTGATAGTAAGTCAACTACTAATAATACTGATAGATTACCAAAAACCGGAACAGTTAGCGAAGTCTTCACGTCATTGGTTGCCGGAATAATGTTTACCTTAGGTGCATTTCTTGGATTAAAGAAAAAAGATCAAGATTAAGACAAAAGCTATAGAAAAATGGTTTGTGTACTGAGATTAGATAGTGTGATGATGAGACAATTTTGTGAAAATAGCCATTTATAACTCAATTATTTAGTTTGCTTTGATAGTGATACTCTTTTTGGATTTATTAATGGACTTAGCTTAGATAACTAATGAATTGATTGAAAGGGTTAATATTGACAAATAGTGATCACATTGATTAGAAACTAGAGTCTATCAAAATTTAAATTATAAAACATGACATGAGAAAACGAGCATCTCCAAGAACGGAAATGCTCGTTTTTGAGATTTAGAAGCTAGTTTTTATGTAGCTTCTTATTTTTGTAGTTTTAATTTGTAAATCATTTTAGACAAGTTTACTGATTGAAGTGAAGTCACGTTCCAAGCCTTCTGCAACTGGTTGGCTGGTGAGGTATCCTTGATAGGTTGTCACACCTTCAAGCAAGCCTGCGTCTTCTAGGATAGCTTTCTTAAATCCTTTTCCTGCCAAGGCTTCGATATATGGGAGAGTCACATTTGTAAGGGCGATAGTAGAAGTGCGAGCAACTGCTCCAGGAATGTTAGCAACGGCATAGTGAAGAACACCGTGTTTTTCATAGACTGGTTCATCGTGAGTTGTCACACGGTCAGCTGTCGCTATAACACCACCTTGGTCAACAGCAACGTCAACAATGACAGAACCAGGACGCATTTGTTGTACCATTTCATCTGTCACCAATTTTGGAGCTTTGGCACCAGGAATCAAAACTGCACCGATAACAACGTCTGCTTCACGCACACTTGCTTCAATATTAAATGGGTTAGACATCAAAGTTTGGATTTGGTGACCAAAGACATCTTCTAGGACAGAGAGGCGTTTAGCGCTGATATCAAGAATGGTTACTTGAGCTCCCAAACCTAGCGCAATGCGGGCTGCGTGTGTACCAACAACACCACCACCGATGATGGATACTTTTCCTTTTGGAACACCAGGGACACCACCGAGTAGAACTCCTGAACCACCAGCTTGTTTAGTCAAGAAATGAGCACCGATTTGGACTGCCATACGACCAGCTACCTCACTCATTGGAACGAGAAGCGGAAGTTGTCCTTGAGTATCACGGACTGTCTCATAAGCAACACCCGTTGCTTTAGCTGCAAGCATTGCATCTGCCAATTCTGGAGCAGCCGCCATGTGTAAGTAGGTGAAAAGAAGTAAATCCTCACGCAAGAACTGGTACTCACTAGCAAGGGGTTCCTTCACTTTAACAACTAATTCTGCTGACCAGGCTTCAGCAGCAGTAGCGACAATTTCAGCTCCTTGCTTTTCATAGTCAGCATCAGCAAAACCAGAACCAAGTCCAGCATTTGTTTCGATGAGGACTCGGTGACCACGACCAACAAGACTCTGTACACCAGCAGGTGTCAAAGCAACACGATTTTCATTATTTTTAATTTCCTTTGGAATTCCAATTAACATAGGATAACTCACTTTCTATTAAGCTATTTTAATTTATGTATCACATCATTCTTTAGAGTTTTTGTGATGACTTTATTGTATATGAAACCGTTTTAAATTGCAAGAAAAACTTGTAAACCTATTTCTTTTATGTTATTCTTTTAGCAACCTATTTTGGGAGGTGCAATCATGGAATCACTATTTATCAAACTAGCGAAGCATCCCATTATCGAAACAGAGCGCTTAGTACTTAGGCCTGTAACACTTGACGATGCAGAAGCTATGTTCGAGTATGCTTCAGATAAAGAAACTACGCGCTATACTTTTCCAACCAATCAAAGTTTAGAGGAAACTAAGAATAATATTGCTCAGTTTTATCTAGCCAATCCCTTGGGCCGATGGGGTATTGAACTAAAAAATAGTGGAGAGTTTATCGGAACTATTGACTTGCACAAGATCGATACTGTTCTTAAGAAGGCAGCCATTGGTTATATTATCCATCAAAAATATTGGAATCAAGGTTTGACAACTGAAGCCAATCGTGCCGTCATTAAACTGGCCTTTGAAGAAATTGGAATGAATAAGTTGACAGCCCTTTACGATAAGGATAATCCTGCTTCAGGAAAGGTCATGGAGAAATCAGGCATGCGCTTCTCTCACGAAGAACCTTATGCTCGTATGGACCAGCATGAAAAAGGTCGTATCGTGACAAGAGTGCATTATATCTTGACCAAGGAAGATTATTTTTCAAATAAGTAAGCAGTTGAAAAGATTTTTCAGCTGTTTTTTCTTTGCCTTACGAATAAGATAAGAGAGGAGAAAATATGGAAGAACTTATTGAGAAAATCAAAGAATATAAAATCATTGTTATCTGTGCTGGTTTGGGTTTGGTCTTGGGTGGATTTTTCCTGCTTAACCCAGCTAGGCAAACACCTGCTAAGGAAACAAAGGTGCAGACTGAAGTTGCAGCTGTTCCAAAGGATTCGACGGATGAAAAGGAAGATAAAAATCAGAAGGAAGAAGTGGTGAAGCAAGATCTAATTACTGTCGATGTCAAAGGTGCGGTCAAATCACCTGGAATCTATGATTTGCCAGTTGGAAGTCGTATCAACGATGCTGTCCAAAAAGCTGGTGGATTGACAGATAATGCTGATAGCAAGTCTATCAATCTTGCCCAAAGAATTAGTGATGAAGCACTTGTCTATGTTCCGAATAAGGAAGAAGCTACAAGCCAAGAGGCATATTTAAATGCTTCCAACAGCAAGGAAAATAAGAAAGTCAATCTCAATAAAGCTAGTTTAGAGGAACTGAAACAAGTTAAAGGCTTAGGTGCTAAACGTGCGCAAGATATTATTGACCATCGTGAGTCCAACGGTAAATTTAAGTCAGTTGATGATCTCAAAAAGGTTTCTGGTATTGGTACAAAAACGATAGAAAAGTTAAAAGAGTATGTCACAGTGGATTAGTCGCTTTCCCATCCCCAAAATCTATCTCAGTTTTCTTTTGCTATGGCTCTACTATGCAATCTTTTCCGCAAGTGTATTAGCACTTTTGGGCTTTGTTTTTTTACTGGTCTGCCTCTTTTTCCAATTTCCGTGGAAAACTGTGACCAAGGTCCTCTTGATTTGTGGACTTTTCGGGAGTTGGTTTGCATTTCAAAAATGGCAGCAAGAAGAAGCTAGTAAACATCTCGTTGACTCGGTTGATACGGTCCGAATCTTACCTGATACCATCAAGGTAAACGGGGATAGTCTTTCTTTTCGTGGAAAGGCTGACGGTAGACTCTTTCAGGTCTATTATAAACTTCAATCAGAAGCAGAAAAAGAAGACTTTCAACAACTAACTGATATTTATGAAATTACTTTAGAAGGGAAATTAGCTAGCCCTCAAGGAGCCAGTAATTTTGCTGGCTTTGACTATCGTAATTATCTAAAAAGTCAAGGGATTTACCAAACCTTGACTATTTCGAAAATTTCAGATAAGACAGCCACGAGCAGTTGGGATATTGGAGAAAATTTATCTAGTTTGCGAAGAAAAGCAGTTGTATGGATAAAAAGGAACTTTCCCGACCCCATGCGCAATTACATGACAGGTCTGTTATTAGGGCACTTGGACACAGACTTTGAGGAAATGAATGAACTCTATTCTAGCCTCGGAATTATTCACCTATTTGCTTTGTCAGGGATGCAGGTTGGTTTCTTCATGAATGCTTTTAAAAAGTCACTCTTACGATTGGGTTTGACGCAAGAGAAGTTCAAATGGTTTGCCTATCCCTTTTCTTTGGTCTATGCAGGTTTGACAGGGTTTTCAGCTTCTGTTATTAGAAGCCTGTTACAAAAACTTTTGGCTCAGCATGATTTTAAGGGCTTGGATAATTTTGCTTTGACGATTCTTATTCTATTTCTTATCATGCCAAACTTTTTCCTAACCGCTGGAGGAGTTCTTTCCTGCGCCTATGCCTTTATCCTAACTATGACTAGTAAAGAAGGTCAAGGCATAAAAGCTGTTGTCAGAGAGAGTTTTATTATTTCCTTGGGAATCTTGCCAATTTTATCGTTTTACTTTTCTGAATTTCAACCGTGGTCAATTGTCCTTACTTTTGCCTTTTCTTTCTTATTTGATATAGTTTTCTTGCCACTTTTATCAATGTTCTTCTGTCTGTCATGCATCTATCCTATTACCCAGTTTAACTTTCTCTTTGAATGGTTAGAAAGTATCATACGCTTTGTTTCTCATCTATCAAGTCGTCCGATCGTCTTTGGTCAACCGAGTCTTTGGGTTCTGGTATTTCTTTTAATTTCTTTGGCGCTGATTTATGATTATAGAAAGAATTTGAAAAAAATATCTATGCTTGGCATAGTTGCCATCTCGTTCTTTTTAGTTACCAAACATCCACTGGAAAATGAACTAACGGTCTTAGATATGGAGCGGGGGCGAAGCATTTTCCTAAGAGACCTGACAGGCAAGACCATTCTACTGGATGTCGGAGAGAAGTCTGAAGTTGAAAAGAAAGAAGCATGGCAGGAGAAAGTCACCACGAGCAATGCCAAACGTAGCTTAATCCCTTATCTAAAAAGTAGAGGAGCCGCAAAGATTGATCAGCTGGTTCTAACGACTAGTGATACTAAGCAGTTAGATCATGTGTTAGAAATCAGTAAAGCCTTCGAGCTTGGAGAGATTCTAGTAACTGAAGAAACTTTATCTAAGAGAGAATTTATGGATAAGCTGAAGGAAAGCAAAGTCAAGGTAGTTGCCATCAAAACTGGACAGCAGTTACCTATTTTTGGAAGTAGTTTAGAAGTAATCGCAACACAAAATAAGGATAAAAATGATTCAATTACAATGTATGGAAAGTTACTAAACCAAACCTTTCTAGTTACTGGAAATATCGAGGAGAAGTTTTTAACGAGCTATTATCCAAAACTCCAAGCAGATGTAGTGATAACTCATCAGCAAGTATCAAATAAAAAAACAGATATCGAAATCTTCAAAACTGTACACCCTAAAATCACGGTTATTTCAATAGACAAGAAAAAATCATTTAAAGTTAAAAATGGGGAGAATAAGCAAGAAGATAAAGAACTTGAGAATTTGGTATTAAAAACTGACAAAAAGGGCGCCATTCGTTTCAAGGGATGGACTACTTGGAATGTTGAAACTGTTCAATAACGTTTTTAGAGAAATCTAAAAATTAAAATTGTCTAAACAATCATTCAAGGCTTGATTTTGAATCCTGTTTACTATAAAATAGTTAAGATTGGTGTCAAACTTTTATATTGCAAATAGGAGAAAAAATGACAAAAACTTTGAAACGTCCTGAGGTTCTATCACCTGCAGGAACACTAGAAAAACTTAAAGTAGCTGTTCAATATGGAGCAGATGCAGTCTTTATCGGTGGTCAGGCCTATGGTCTACGTAGCCGTGCAGGTAACTTCACTTTCGAACAGATGGAAGAAGGAGTCCAGTTTGCGGCCAAGTACGGTGCTAAGGTCTATGTAGCTGCCAACATGGTTATGCACGAAGGAAACGAAGAAGGTGCCGGAGAATGGTTCCGTAAGCTACGTGACATTGGTATTGCAGCGGTTATCGTATCAGATCCAGCCTTGATCATGATTGCGGCGACAGAAGCACCAGGACTTGAAATCCACCTTTCAACCCAGGCTAGTGCGACTAACTACGAAACCCTAGAATTCTGGAAAGAACTTGGATTGACTCGTGTCGTTTTGGCGCGTGAGGTTTCTATGGAAGAATTGGCAGAGATTCGCAAACGTACAGATGTTGAGATTGAAGCCTTCGTTCATGGAGCTATGTGTATCTCGTACTCTGGTCGTTGTACTCTTTCTAACCATATGAGTATGCGTGACGCCAACCGTGGTGGATGTTCACAATCTTGCCGTTGGAAATATGACCTTTACGATATGCCTTTTGGGAAAGAGCGTAAGAGTCTTAAGGGAGAAATTCCTGAAGAATTCTCCATGTCAGCTGTTGATATGTCTATGATTGACCATATCCCAGATATGATTGAAAATGGAGTGGACAGTCTTAAGATTGAGGGCCGTATGAAGTCTATCCACTATGTTTCAACAGTAACAAACTGCTACAAGGCTGCTGTTGATGCCTATCTTGAGAGCCCTGAAAAGTTTGAAGCTATTAAGCAAGACTTGATTGATGAAATGTGGAAGGTTGCCCAACGTGAGTTGGCTACAGGTTTCTACTACGGAACACCATCTGAAAATGAGCAACTTTTCGGAGCTCGTCGTAAGATTCCAGAATACAAGTTTGTTGCTGAAGTAGTAGCTTATGACGCTGTAACTCAAACAGCAACCATCCGCCAACGTAACGTTATCAACGAAGGTGACCAAGTTGAGTTTTATGGCCCAGGTTTCCGCCATTTTGAAACTTATATCGAAGACCTTCATGATGCTAAAGGTAATAAAATTGACCGTGCACCAAATCCAATGGAACTTTTAACCATCAAGGTTCCTCAACCAGTAGAAGCTGGTGACATGGTACGTGCTTTGAAAGAAGGCCTGATCAATCTTTACAAAGAAGATGGAACAAGCGTCACAGTTCGTGCCTAGATAAGGAAAAATCATGGTTCAAGCTCAGGGCTTACTAGTAGATGATGAAAGCAGATGTGTTCATTACCATAGTGATAAAGATATCGTAGCGCTCCAGTGTTATCAGTGTAAGAAATACTATGCCTGTTATCAGTGTCACAATAAACTAGAGTCGCACACATTTTCTCCTTACCCTTTGAATCTAAGACAGGATAAACCTATCTTATGTGGTTCCTGTAAGAACACCCTAACTTATGAGGAGTATCGAGAAAAGGGGAGCTGTCCTTATTGTGTAGCACTCTTTAATCCAGCTTGCCAGAGTCATCACTCGTATTATTTCAAATAAGCAATTGTCAATCCAGGTTTTGAAACTTGGATTTTTCTTTTCAGAAAAATAGGAAAGATAAGGAAAATAATCTGAAAAGACATTAAAATTTTCTATATAATTGTCTTGAAAATCGTAAAAATAGAAATAAATGATTAGAAACGCTTTCAATGCTAGTAAAAAGTTGACAAAAGCAAATTTTAGGACTAAACTAGGGAAGTAAATTTAATTTAAAAAAGGAGAATTCGTCATGAATTTAACATTTTTCGGTCTATGTCTTGCCTGTATGGGTGTATCTCTTGCAGAAGGATTTTTGATGAACGGTTTGTTCAAATCTGCAGCACGCCAACCAGATATCATCCCACAATTGCGTAGTTTGATGATCATGGGGATTGCCTTTATCGAAGGAACATTCTTTGTAACCTTGGCGATGTCATTTGTCATTAAATAGACAACTCTATTTAGAAATGGAGGTGTCAAACCATGGAAGAAAGTTTGAATCCAACCGTTAATATTGGACCAATATCCTTTGATTTGACCCTGCTTGCCATGTCTCTTGTAACTGTTTTGATGGTTTTTGCCTTTGTCTACTGGGCAAGTCGTAAAATGACCATCCGTCCAAAGGGTAAACAAAATGCTCTTGAGATGATTTATGACTTTGTGATTGGTTTTACCAAACCAAACATTGGAGAATCATACATCAAGGATTATTCCTTGTTTCTGTTTTCTCTATTTCTGTTTATCTTAGTTGCCAATAATATCGGCTTAATGGCAAAAGTACAAACAACAAACGGTTATAACTTGTGGACTTCCCCAACAGCCAACCTTGGATACGATTTATCCCTCTCATTATTGATCACTTTGATCGCCCATGTAGAAGGAGTTCGTCGTAGAGGTGTTAAAGAATATTTGAGTGCATTTGTTACACCTGGCTTCATGACTCCGATGAACATTTTAGAAGAGTTCACCAATTTTGCTTCCTTGGCGATTCGGATCTACGGAAATATTTTTGCCGGTGAGGTCTTAGCTGGATTGCTATTAGCCTTGTCACAAAATGCTTTGTATTGGTATCCTTTTGCCTTTATCGCAAACATGTTATGGACAGCCTTTTCGATTTTCATTTCATGTATTCAAGCTTATGTATTTACCATGTTGTCATCTATGTACATTGGTAAAAAAATAAATGAAGGGGAAGAGTAAGTAGAGGAGGATTAGAAGATGGATTTAACTATTAGTACTATTATTGGTGACTTTATTCTGATCGCTGGTTCCTTCCTTTTATTGATCTTTTTAGTGAAGAAATATGCTTGGGGAAATATTTCCAGCATCTTAGATGAACGTGCTGAAAAGATTTCTTCAGATATTGATGGTGCCGAGGAAGCCCGTAAAAAGGCTGAGGAACTGGCTAACAAACGTGAAGCTGAGTTAGCGGGTAGCCGTACCGAAGCTAAAACGATTATCGAGAATGCAAAGGAAACTGCAGAGAAAAGTAGAGCCGATATTTTAGCCGAAGCTAAACTTGAAGCAGGCCGCTTAAAAGAAAAAGCCAACCAAGAAATTGCGCAAAACAAAGCTGAGGCTTTACAAAGCGTTAAAGGTGAGGTAGCAGATTTGACAGTTAGTTTAGCTGGAAAAATCATCTCACAAAACCTTGACGGTCATGCCCATAAAGAACTCATTGATCAGTATATCGATCAGCTAGGAGAAGCTTAATGGACAAAAAGACAGTAAAGGTAATTGAAAAATACAGCATGCCTTTTGTCCAATTGGTGATTGAAAAAGGAGAAGAAGACCGTATCTTTTCAGACTTGACTCAAATTAAGCAAGTCGCTGAAGAAACAGACTTGCCTTCTTTTTTGACTCAGGTAGATGTTGATGAGTCTGACAAGGAAAAAACAGTCAGTTATTTCCAAGACTCTGCATCGCCATTATTACAAAACTTTATTCAAGTTCTGTTGTACAACCATCGATCAAATCTTTTTTATGATGTGATTGTAGATTGTTTAAACCGTCTTGAGAAAGAAACGAATCGTTTTGAAGTAACGATTATGTCTGCTCATCCTCTAACCGATGAACAGAAAGAACGTCTACTTCCTATTGTAGAGAAAAAGATGTCTTTAAAAGTGCGTAGCATTAAAGAAGAAATCGACGATAGTTTAATCGGTGGTTTTGTCATTATCGCCAATCACAAGACAATTGATGTTAGTATTAAACAACAACTTAAAGTTGTTAAGGAAAATTTGAAATAGAAAGTGGTGTTCTTTTGGCAATTAACGCACAAGAAATCAGCGCTTTAATTAAGCAACAAATTGAAAATTTCAAACCCAATTTTGATGTGACTGAAACTGGTGTTGTAACCTACATCGGTGACGGAATTGCGCGTGCTCATGGCCTTGAAAATGCCATGAGTGGAGAGTTGTTGATCTTTGAAAACGGCTCTTATGGTATGGCGCAAAACTTAGAATCAACAGATGTTGGTATTATCATCCTTGGAGACTTTACAGATATCCGCGAAGGCGATACCATTCGTCGTACAGGGAAAATCATGGAAGTTCCAGTTGGTGATGGCTTAATTGGACGTGTCGTGGATCCACTTGGTCGTCCAGTAGACGGGCTTGGTCCAATCGACACAAACAAGACTCGTCCAGTTGAAGCACCAGCACCTGGGGTAATGCAACGTAAATCAGTATCAGAACCATTGCAAACTGGTTTGAAAGCTATTGATGCCCTTGTTCCAATCGGACGTGGTCAACGTGAGTTGATTATCGGTGACCGTCAAACAGGGAAAACAACCATCGCTATTGATGCTATCTTGAACCAAAAAGGTCAAGATATGATTTGTATATATGTAGCGATTGGTCAAAAAGAATCAACAGTTCGTACACAAGTAGAAACACTTCGTCAGTACGGAGCTTTGGATTACACAATCGTTGTGACAGCTTCAGCTTCACAACCATCTCCATTGCTCTTCCTAGCTCCTTATGCTGGGGTTGCCATGGCGGAAGAATTTATGTACCAAGGGAAGCATGTGTTGATCGTTTATGATGACTTATCTAAACAAGCGGTAGCTTATCGTGAACTTTCTCTCTTGCTCCGTCGTCCACCAGGTCGTGAAGCCTTCCCAGGGGATGTCTTCTACCTTCACAGTCGTCTACTTGAGCGTTCTGCTAAAGTTTCTGATGAACTAGGTGGTGGCTCTATTACAGCTCTTCCATTTATCGAGACACAAGCAGGAGATATCTCAGCCTATATCGCTACAAACGTAATCTCTATTACGGATGGACAAATCTTCCTTGGCGATGGACTCTTTAATGCTGGTATCCGTCCGGCTATTGATGCGGGTTCTTCTGTATCTCGTGTTGGTGGTTCTGCTCAGATTAAGGCCATGAAGAAAGTTGCTGGTACCCTTCGTATCGATCTTGCTTCATACCGTGAGTTGGAAGCCTTCACTAAATTTGGTTCTGACTTGGATGCAGCTACTCAGGCTAAATTGAACCGTGGTCGTCGTACTGTAGAAGTATTGAAACAACCAGTTCACAAACCATTACCTGTTGAGAAACAAGTTACTATTCTCTATGCTTTGACCCATGGTTTCTTGGATACAATTCCTGTAGACGATATCGTTCGTTTCGAAGAAGAGTTCCATATGTTCTTTGATGCTCAACATCCTGAGATTTTGGAAACCATTCGTGAAACAAAAGACTTGCCAGATGAAGCAGTCTTGGATGCTGCGATTACTGAGTTTCTCAATCAATCAAGCTTCCAATAAGAATAGAGGTGTCAGATGGCAGTATCTCTAAATGATATTAAAACAAAAATCGCCTCAACAAAAAATACTAGTCAAATCACTAACGCGATGCAGATGGTTTCTGCAGCTAAGTTAGGTCGTTCTGAAGAAGCAGCTCGTAACTTCCAAGTTTATGCACAAAAAGTGCGTAAGTTGGTTACAGATATCCTTCACGGAGATGGTGCTGGCGGATCAACAAATCCAATGTTGATTAGCCGCCCGGTCAAAAAAACAGGCTATATCGTCATTACTTCTGACCGAGGTCTAGTCGGTGGCTATAACTCTTCAATCTTGAAGGCCGTCATGGAAATTCAGAAGGAATACCATCCATCAGGTGATGATTTTGAAGTTATCTGTATCGGTGGTATGGGAGCAGATTTCTTCAAATCACGCGGTATTCAACCAATCTATGAATTGCGTGGACTTGCAAGTCAACCAAGCTTTGATGAAGTTCATAAGATTATCTCTAAAACGATTGAAATGTATCAAAATGAACTTTTTGATGAGCTCTACGTTTGCTATAACCACCACGTGAATACATTGACAAGTCAAATGCGTGTAGAACAGATGCTTCCAATCGTGGACTTGGATCCAAATGAAGCAGATGATAACTATAGCTTGACTTTTGACCTTGAAACAAGTCGTGAAGAAATCTTGGATCAATTGCTGCCACAGTTTGCAGAAAGTATGATTTATGGTGCTATTATTGATGCCAAGACAGCTGAAAATGCTGCTGGTATGACAGCCATGCAAACAGCGACAGATAATGCCAAAAAAGTGATTAATGATTTGACAATTCAGTATAACCGTGCCAGACAGGCGGCGATTACACAAGAAATCACAGAAATTGTGGCAGGAGCTAGTGCTTTAGAATAAAGCCATCCTGCTCACATCAATGAACTTAGGACCTAGTCATTCTAGGAACCGATAGTATCTTATATAGAATAGGAGAAGGAGATGAGTTCAGGTAAAATTGCTCAGGTTATCGGACCCGTTGTAGACGTTTTGTTTGCAGCTGGAGAAAAACTACCTGAGATTAACAATGCACTTGTCGTCTACAAAAATGACGAAAAGAAAACAAAAATCGTCCTTGAAGTAGCCTTAGAGTTGGGGGATGGTATGATTCGTACTATCGCCATGGAATCAACAGATGGTTTGACTCGTGGAATGGAAGTATTGGACACAGGTCGTCCGATCTCTGTACCAGTAGGTAAAGAAACCTTGGGACGTGTCTTCAACGTTTTGGGAGACACTATTGACTTGGAAGCTCCTTTTGGAGAAGATGCAGAGCGTCAGCCAATTCATAAAAAAGCACCTACTTTTGATGAGTTGTCTACCTCTTCAGAAATTTTAGAAACAGGGATTAAGGTTATCGACCTTCTTGCCCCATATCTTAAAGGTGGTAAGGTCGGGCTCTTCGGTGGTGCCGGAGTTGGTAAGACTGTCTTGATTCAAGAGTTGATTCACAACATTGCCCAAGAACACGGTGGTATTTCAGTATTTACTGGTGTTGGGGAACGTACTCGTGAAGGGAACGACTTATATTGGGAAATGAAGGAATCAGGCGTTATCGAGAAAACAGCCATGGTATTTGGTCAGATGAATGAGCCACCAGGAGCACGTATGCGTGTTGCCCTTACTGGTTTGACAATCGCTGAATACTTCCGTGATGTAGAAGGTCAAGACGTTCTTCTCTTCATTGACAACATTTTCCGTTTCACTCAGGCTGGTTCAGAAGTATCTGCCCTTTTGGGTCGTATGCCATCAGCCGTTGGTTACCAACCAACCCTCGCAACAGAAATGGGTCAATTGCAAGAACGTATCACTTCAACTAAGAAAGGTTCTGTAACCTCTATCCAGGCTATCTACGTGCCAGCGGATGACTATACTGACCCAGCGCCAGCAACAGCCTTCGCTCACTTGGATTCTACAACCAACTTGGAACGTAAATTGGTTCAATTGGGTATCTACCCAGCCGTTGATCCACTTGCTTCGAGCTCTCGTGCTTTAGCGCCTGAAATCGTTGGAGAAGAACACTACGCAGTTGCTGCTGAAGTTAAACGTGTTCTTCAACGTTACCATGAGTTGCAAGATATCATTGCGATCCTTGGTATGGATGAACTTTCTGATGAAGAAAAAACTTTGGTTGCTCGTGCCCGTCGTATTCAGTTCTTCCTTTCACAAAACTTCAACGTTGCGGAACAATTCACTGGTCAACCAGGTTCTTATGTTCCAGTAGCGGAAACAGTTCGTGGGTTTAAGGAAATTCTTGATGGAAAACACGATCATCTCCCAGAAGATGCCTTCCGTGGAGTAGGTTCAATCGAAGATGTTATTGCTAAGGCTGAAAAAATGGGATTTTAAGAGGTGATCTATGGCTCAGTTAACTGTCCAGATCGTGACACCAGATGGCCTCGTCTATGATCACCATGCCAGCTTTGTATCAGTTCGAACTCTGGATGGTGAGATGGGGATCTTGCCACGACATCAAAATATGATTGCGGTATTAGCAGTTGATGAAGTTAAAGTCAAACGTATTGATGATGATTCTCATGTCAACTGGATAGCAGTAAATGGAGGAATCATCGAGATTGCAAATGATGTGATTACTATCATTGCAGACTCAGCTGAGCGTGCTCGTGATATCGATATTAGCCGTGCAGAACGTGCCAAACTTCGTGCAGAACGTGAAATTGAAGAAGCACAAGACAAACACTTGATTGACCAAGAGCGTCGTGCTAAAATTGCATTACAACGTGCTATTAACCGAATCAATGTCGGAAATAAACTATAAAAAAATGAGGTTGGGACAAAAAGATCCCGACCTCACTTTTTATTAGCAACCAAACTTTGACGCGGTAGCTGATTGAACTTTTTGTTCGTCTTTTAGACTCCAAAAAGCTCCTAATCATCCTCGCGGGGCTGGGACTACGAAATCGAGATTTTGTCTATCGATTTCTGTCCCACCGCCATTTTTCTATGTTTAAAAAGTGACGCAAACCGCTTCAGGTACGTGAAAGTCATTGGAAAGTTCTGCAAGACGACCAGTTTCTGGATTGCGTTTAAAGACTGTTGCATTATCAGAATCCTGATGAACGGCGATGAGAAATTCTTGATCTGGTGAGAGAATAAAGTCTCGAGGAGTTTTCCCGTTTGTAGGAACGAATTCTAACAACTCTAAACTACCATCAGCTAGAATAGTGTAAACTACAATAGAATCATGACCACGGTTTGATGCATACAGATATTTTCCGTCTTTTGAAAGACGAATAGCTGCAGTTCCATTAAAGTCATTAAATCCATCTGGGAGTGTGGAAACAACTTGCATTTTTTCAAATGCACCGACGCCATCATAAATCAATACTTCAATCGTACTATTGAGCTCACAGATGAGATAAGCAATTTTGTAGTGATTATGAAAAACAAGGTGACGTGCCCCTGCACCAGGACTGCAGTTGTAGGTAGCTAGCTTATTTAGCTTACCTTCTGGATTAACATCATAGGTAGTAACTTCATCAGTACCTAAGTCACATGTGACTAAATATTGGTCTGGGGTTAAATCTGTAAAGTGTACATGTGGAGAAGCTTGATTTTCATGAGGACCATGACCGCTATGTTGAACAACGTCAGTTAATTCAAGACTGCCATCTTCTTTACGTTTATAAACCAGAACTTGTCCCTTGTGATAGTTAGCACCATATACTAGACCACGTTTCTCATCGACAGCCACATAACAGTGAGGTGCACCTTCAGCTACAACATGGTTTAGTAAAGTACCATCAGTTTGATAGGCAGCAATTCCCCCTTGTCCCTCTTTGCTACCGACAGTGTAGAGGTGATTTTCTTGATCAAATGCAAGATAGGTAGGACTTGGTTCAGCAGCAAAGAGTTTAAGATTGGATAATTGCCCAGTTTCTGTATCAAAATCAGCTTGATAAATCCCTTGGGATAAACGACGTGTGTAGGTTCCAAAATAAATTGTTTCAATCATATCTATACCTCTAAATAAAGATGTTTCTATTATATCATAAATTAGGAGACCTGAAGAAAATAGATAAAAAAGTATGAAACTTCTAAGTATGAAATCAGTAAAATACAAGATGGATTTTTTATAGTTTTCAATCGTTACTCCACACTTTTAAAACAGTTTATTCCTTGTAAAAATGGTATAATGAAAAGACAAAGGAAAGGAAGTAGATATGGAACAAAAAGAGAAACATTTTAATTTATCCTGGTTTTTTAAATGGTTTTTAGATAATAAGGCTGTTACAGTTTTTTTGGTAACCTTATTACTAGGTCTGAATATTTTTATTTTAAGTAAGATTAGTTTTTTATTTATCCCTGTCGTTGATTTTTTATCAGTGGTCATGTTGCCTGTTATTTTATCAGGATTGCTTTTTTATTTGTTAAATCCACTGGTAGATTTGATGGAGAAGTACAAGATAAATCGTGTCTTATCCATTAGTATTATCTTTGTCATTATTGGCATACTCTTGATTATTGGTCTGGCCGTTGCGATTCCAAATCTTCAACGTCAAGTGGTTATTTTTGCGCAAAATGTACCAAATTATCTCGAAGATGCTGACAGAGTTATTGATGATCTTGTAACCAAACGTCTACCAGATGACTTTAGACCTCAACTGGAACAGGTTCTAGCTCAATTCTCAACACAAGCAACTGCTTGGGCAAGTAATATTTCTTCAAAAGCTGTGAACTGGGTTAGTGCTCTTATTAGTGGAACGTCACAAGTCATTGTCGCTCTAATTATTATGCCGTTTATGCTCTTTTATCTCCTTAGAGACGGAAAAGGTTTAAGAGATCATGTCACTCAATTCTTACCAAATAAATTGAGAGAACCAGTAGGTAAGGTTCTATCAGAAGTAAACCAACAACTAGCTAACTACGTTAGAGGACAAATTACTGTTGCTGTTATCGTGGCGATTATGTTTATCATCTTCTTTAAAATTATTGGTTTGAGATATGCGGTGACCCTTGGTATTACTGCTGGGGTTTTAAATCTTATCCCTTATCTTGGAAGTTTCCTTGCCATGATACCAGCTCTGGTACTAGGCTTAATTGCTGGACCAGTTATGCTCTTGAAAGTTATTATTGTTTTTATCGTAGAGCAGACAATTGAAGGTCGATTTGTATCTCCATTGATTTTAGGTAGTCAACTCAATATTCATCCAATCACGATTCTATTTGTTCTGTTGACTTCTGGTTCTATGTTTGGTGTTTGGGGAGTCCTATTAGGAATTCCTGTTTATGCTTCAGCAAAAGTTGTTATTTCAGCGATTTTTGAATGGTATAAAAAAGTTAGTGGTCTGTATGAGTTAGAAGAGGAGGTCGAAGGTGAGCAATAGTCAAGAAATGCTTGAAGCTTTGGATCAGCAAGATTTAATAAGAGCTGATCATTATTTTCAAAAAGCATTGGTAGAAGACTCGGATGATCTTCTTCTGGAACTGGCTTATTATCTAGAAGGTATTGGTTTTTATCCACAAGCTCGTCAAATCTATGAAAAACTAGCTCCAATATTTCCAGAAGTAAATCTCAATCTAGCTAGTATCGCAAGCGAAGACGGACAAATTGAAGAAGCGTTTGCCTATCTAGAAGAAATTCAACCCAATAGCGATTCTTATGTATCTGCGCTTGTTTTAAAGGCTGATTTCTATCAAATGGAAGGCTTGACGGATGTCGCTCGAGAGAAGCTCTTAGAAGCTCTTCATTACTCTGATGATCCGCTACTGACGTTCGGGTTAGCAGAGCTAGATAGTGAACTAGGAAACGATTTAGAAGCGATTAAAGGCTATGCTCAACTGGATAACCGTGACATATATGAGCAGACAGGGATTTCGACTTATCAGCGGATTGGAACTGCCTATGCTCGACTTGGAAAGTTTGAATCAGCCATAGAGTTTTTAGAAAAAGCTTTAGAGTTAGAGTATGAAGATCAAACTGCTTTTGAATTAGCGAGTCTCTACTTTGACCAAGAGGAATATCAAAAGGCAGTTTTATATTTTAAACAGTTAGATACTATTTCTCCAGATTTTGAAGGTTATGAATATGGCTATAGCCAGGCTCTACATAAGGAACATCAAACTGAGCAAGCTTTACAGATAGCTCAACAAGGTTTGGAAAAAAATCCTTTCGAAACACGTTTGCTACTCCTGGCTTCACAATTATCTTACGAATTGCATCAACCTGAGCAGGCGGAATCTTATCTTCTTCAAGCTCAAGAAGATGCAGAGGACCAAGAGGAAATCCTCTTGCGACTAGCAACCCTGTATCAGGAGCAAGAACGGTATGAGGATATTTTAGACCTAGAAGTTTATGAGCCAGAAAATCTCTTAACTAAGTGGATGATTGCACGGAGTTACCAAGAAACTGAAGATTTGGATTCTGCCTATGAATCTTATCAGGTGTTGGTTCCAGAACTCAAGGAAAACCCAGAGTTTTTAGAACAATACATTCATCTACTACGCGAGCTTGGAAAATTTGAAGAAGCAAAAGAGCAGATTCAACACTATCTCAAGTTGGTTCCCGATGACATACAGATGCAAGATTTGTATGAACGTTTATTATGATACTAAAATAGTCGTCTTAGCAGGCGACTATTTTTATATAATTAAAAATTTATAAATTCCAACATAAAAATGAATAGATACAGTATGAATTTTTAGTTATTTTTTGATATAATTGTTATAGTTAAATTGAAAAATTCACTTAAAAAGTGAAACATAGAAAGATTTGAATTATGACACAAGTAAAAATCGTAACAGATTCTTCTGTTACCATTGAACCAGAAGTGGTCAAAGAATTAAATATTACCGTCGTTCCGCTCTCTGTAATGATTGATAGTGTTCTTTATTCGGATGCTGATCTTGAAGAAGGGGAATTTCTTCGCTTGATGCAAGGGAGTAAAAATCTGCCTAAAACAAGTCAACCTCCTGTTGGACTCTTTGCTGAAATCTTTGATGAGTTGAGTAAAGACGGTAGTCAAATTTTAGCTATTCATATGTCTCATGCCTTATCAGGAACTGTCGAAGCAGCTCGTCAGGGTGCCAGCCTATCGACTGCTAAAGTAACTGTAGTAGATAGTTCTTTTACAGACCAAGCCCTGAAATTTCAAGTGGTTGAAGCAGCTAAATTGGCTCAAGAAGGGCAAGACATAGAAACAATTGTGGCTCATGTTGAAGAGGTGAAGAAGAACACAGAACTCTACATCGGTGTTTCTACCTTGGAAAATCTTGTTAAAGGTGGACGTATTGGCCGTGTGACAGGTCTTCTAAGCTCTCTATTAAATATCCGTGTAGTTATGGAGATGAAGGATGACGAATTGCAACCAATTGTTAAAGGACGTGGAGCTAAGACCTTTAAGAAATGGTTGGATGAACTAGTTTCAAAATTGTCAGAACGTTCTGTTGCCGAAATTGGTATTTCCTATTCTGGAACTAGAGATTGGGCAGAAGAGATGAAAGAAATCCTACAACCATTCGTAGAAAAACCAATCTCTGTCTTAGAAACAGGGTCGATTATTCAGACCCATACAGGTGAAAATGCTTGGGCTATTTTGATCAGATATGAGCTCTAAAAAAATAAAGAAAATAGCAAGAAATAGCGTTTTTGACTTGACCTACAAGAGAATTTAGGATATGATTGTAATTGTTAATTAGAAATTATTTGGAGGAATTATTAACATGGCAAACAAACAAGATTTGATCGCTAAAGTAGCAGAAGCTACAGAATTGACAAAGAAAGACTCAGCAGCAGCAGTTGATGCTGTATTTGCAGCAGTAGCTGATTACCTTGCAGCTGGTGAAAAAGTTCAATTGATCGGTTTTGGTAATTTCGAAGTTCGTGAGCGTGCAGCACGTAAAGGTCGTAACCCACAAACTGGTAAAGAAATCACTATCGCAGCATCAAAAGTTCCAGCATTCAAAGCTGGTAAAGCTCTTAAAGACGCTGTTAAATAATGAATTTAGAAAAAGCCTATTGTATCAAGCTTTTTAGCTTGGTCGATAGGCTTTTTTTTGTGTATAGGGGGCATTTTTTGGGCAGGGTACAACAGCCTCTATTTGTCATTTTGGAGGAAAATTCAACAAGTTGGTAAAATAGGTGAGGTTGAAAAATATATCCCAAGCTAGGGTTCGCAAAGGATACATTCAAACATTTATCAGTACAATTGGCACTAAATGGATAGCAAACAAGGATGGTGAGAAGAGTTTCCTTTCAAGTATTGAGCCCCTTATAGTATTTCTTGACAGAGTTAGTGAAAGGGTTTACAATTATATAAAAGAAGTTAGGAGGAAAGGAAGATGATTATTTCAACTACGGGAATTGAAGGGAAAAAAATCCTAGCCTACAAAGGAATTGTCTTTGGTGAAGTAGTTGCTGGAGTTAATATGTTCAAAGATATGGCTGCTGGCTTCCGTAATGTTTTTGGAGGTCGAGCGAGTAGTTATGAAGGTGAATTGACTCAAGCAAGAGAAGAAGCTATAGCAGAAATGATGGAGCGTGCAAGTGAACGTGGAGCAAATGCTATTATAGGTATAAAAATGGACTATGAAACTTTAGGTGCTGAAAATGGTATGCTGATGGTCACTTGTAGTGGAACAGCAGTAATCGTTGACTCCTGATTTGAAGAAACAAAAAAAGAACAGCTAGAGCTGTTCTTTTTATGATTATTTGAGACCGTACTTTTTGTTGAAACGATCCACGCGTCCATCTGCTTGAGTGAACTTTTGACGTCCAGTGTAGAATGGGTGTGAGTCTGATGAAATTTCCACACGGATCAATGGGTAAGTTTCGCCTTCGAACTCAACAGTTTCGTTAGAGCGTTTTGTTGAACCGCTAAGGAATTGGTAACCAGTAGTTGTGTCCATGAAGACAACTGGGCGATATTCTGGATGGATATCTTTTTTCATTTTGCAATATTTCCTTTCTGCCATGGTCTCTTTGCGAGCCATAGATTGTTACCATACTAGTCTAACAGATTATGCTAAGTTTGGCAAGCTTTTTATCTATTTTTTCAGTAAGTTTTTTAATTTTTGGTAGATGACTTCATTTTCCTCTAGGCTATAGGAGTTAGCACCACTTGCAAGTGGGTGACCTCCACCATCATGTTCTTTTGCAACACCATTGATTGGAACGAATTTACTGCGAAGTCGAACGCGATAGTGGCCATCTGCTTGTTCCACAAATATTCCCCAAAGGTTAACAGTATCAATACGACCTGGAGCACCAACAATGGCTGCTGTTTCTGCGTCTGTTACTTGATATGTTTTTAGAATTTCTTGAGTCAGAATGACACGCGCAACACCGTTTTCATCAACTTCTAGGTGATCATAGACATAACCTTGGAGTTTGGCAATTTTGAAACTAATCGTGTCCATCTTACGAGTTAATTCTGTATAGTCAAAATTATGTTCGCGTAGATGGCTTGCGATACGAAGAGTACGACTAGAAGTAGAAGGATATAAGAAGCGACCTGTATCACCAATAATACCCGCACACAATAGTTTAGCAGCATAATCCGAAAGCTCAAGCTTTGTTTCTTCTGCAAAGAGGGCAATCATCTCACTAGCACTACTAGAGTTGGTGTCTACCCAGACCAAGTCCCCATAAACTTCATCATTTGGATGGTGATCAATCTTGATAACAGTTTCAGCCTGTTGGTAACGCTTATCATCAATACGAGCTGTATTGGCTGTATCACAGATAATTGCAAGAGCACCGTGGTAGTCACTATCTGCAACCTGATCCATCTTTGCAAGCCATGTTAGTGTTGGTTCATCATAGCCAACTACTTTGATGGTCTTTTCTGGGAAGTGATGTTCCAAGAGAGCCTTTAGTCCGACCTGACTTCCCAAGGCATCAGGGTCTGGTTTCATATGACGGTGAATGATAATGGTATCGTATGCTTTAATTTTTTCTAAAATTTGATGGCAAATTTCCATAAGTAACCTCAATTCTTTCTTATTTCATTGTAGCACAAGAGTTTTTATTTTTAAAATGAAAAAGATGTGATATAATGGAGGAAGATAAATTGAGGAGGACGATATGGCATTAGCAAAAATTGTATTTGCCAGTATGACCGGTAATACCGAAGAAATTGCAGATATTGTAGCAGATAAATTGCGTGAGTTGGGCTTAGAGGTAGATGTTGATGAATGTACAACTGTTGACGCATCTGACTTTCTTGAAGCAGATATCGCAATCGTTGCGACCTACACATATGGTGATGGAGAGTTACCAGATGAGATGATGGACTTCTACGAAGACCTAGCAGATCTTAATTTGAGTGGCAAGATCTACGGTGTGGTAGGATCAGGCGATACTTTCTACGATGAGTTCTGTAAAGCTGTTGATGACTTTGATCGTGTATTTGTGGCAACAGGAGCTGAAAAGGGATCAGAGTGCGTCAAAGTGGATCTCTCTGCAGAAGAAGAAGATATCGAACGCTTGGAACAATTTGCAGAAGAATTGGCTGCTAAAGTAGGATAAGCATGAAGTTGCACTGATGAAAGTTGTCAGTGCAGTTTTTGTTAGTTGTTCCTAAAAATGTACCATTCCATCTAGAAGATTTTTGCTAAAATCATTCAAATATAAAAGGAGACTCTATGGATTTAGATATTATTAGACAAGAAATCGATCAAATTGATGACCAAATTGTAAAACTCTTAGAAGAAAGAATGCATCTAGTTGAGGGTGTAGTGGCTTATAAAAAAGCTTCAGGAAAAGCTATTCTAGATATTAAAAGAGAAGAAGTTATCTTTGAAAAAGTCAGAAATCACGTAAGCAATAAAAAATACGAAGAGACAATCGTTGAGACTTTTTCAGACATTCTCAAACGTTCGCGCGATTATCAGGATAAAAACATCAAATGAAAAAAGAACAATTTTACCCACTAGGAATCTTTCTAGCTGCCATGCTAGGAGGTCTTGTCCGTTATTTGATTTCCAAATGGTTGCCAACCAGTCCAGCTTTTCCATGGGGAACACTAGTCGTCAACTATCTAGGAATTTTCTGTTTAGTCTATCTAGTCAAAGGTTATTTGGTTTATAAGGGGAGCAGTAAGGGTCTGATTTTAGCACTTGGTACTGGCTTTTGTGGCGGTTTGACCACTTTTTCTAGCCTCGTGTTAGATGCCGTAAAATTGCTGGATACAGGTTCTTATCCAAGTCTGATAATTTATCTAGTTCTGAGCATTGGTGGAGGGCTTTTATTGGCTTATTGTTTAGGGAGGAAGAAATGGTAATCATGTATTTAGCACTTGCTTGTGGCGTTGGAGCGCTTGTTCGTTATTTCCTTTCACGTTATAATCAGGGTTCAGTACTGCCACTAGGAACTCTCATAGCTAATCTACTAGGCTGTTTTTTGATTGGCTTATTTTACAATCATGTGGAGTCTAAAGAAGTCTATCTTATCCTTGCCACAGGATTTTGTGGAGGTCTAACCACTTTTTCAACCTTGAATGATGAACTCCAAAAACTCTTGGCTGATAAGAAGGTCTTTTACAGTTATTTTCTCTTGACCTACTTAGGTGGTTTGCTTGCTATTTTTTTAGGAATTTTACTGTGTAAGTGTCTAGTGTTTTGAGATAAATAGAAAATATTGAACTAACGGAAAAATCCGTTAGTTCTTTTTTGTATTTTGGGAGGAAAAATTATGAGACGAAAAAGTAAGGAGAGAATTTCAAGAGAGATGATAATCCAGTTTTTGATGAAGGAAACAGGTTCCACACGAAAAGAAATAATAGCAAGTATAGGAGAACTTGAGGCCTTTGGGTTGATAGGATTTACCATGAATGGTGACTTTAGACTGAAAGAGGTGTAATTTATGAAACAAATTCAGTTTATTAGTGCTAGCCATTATCAGACATCTGATCGCTTTTATGCCTTACCAAAGGTTTTGTTTGAAAATCCTATTTATGAGGATATGAGATTAGATGCAAAAGTCGCTTATGCCATGCTTAAAGATAGACTAGAGCTTTCTTTCAAGAATAATTGGATTGATGAGAATGGAAATATTTATCTGGTTTATTCCAACTCTAATTTGATGAAGATACTAAGTTGCTCGAAATCTACCCTATTAAGAATTAAGAAGCAACTCACAGAGTATGGATTAATTCATGAAGTTCAACAATCTACAAGTAAATCAGGAAATCTAGCTAACCGAATTTACCTTGGTCTCTTGCAAGATGACACAGTTGCTAGAATGGTTGATAAATCAGGTGATTCCAAATCTGATACTAGGGGGGTGTCAGATTTAGACCAGGGGGGTGTCAAAAAAACACCAGGGGGGTGTCAGATTTATACGGGCCTGGTGTCAAATTTAGACCCTAACGATACTGAATATAGTGAGACTAATAATAAAGACACTGAATTAGTTATTTCTGATGAGGACGAGGAGAGGTTCCCTAGAAATTCCCCAAATAATAAACAAGACAGACTTTCCAGAAAAGTTGATAAAGCTAGCAAGTATGATAAGGATTATATTTATGATTTAGTTTATTCTCAACTTTTAGAAGAAAATTACTCAGATACGATGGCAGCCTATATCATGATGCCATTTGAAGAACGCTATCGATATGCTTTAGAAAATATGCGATTTGCCCGTTCATCAGAAGTAATTGCTGAATATGTTTTTAATGGGTTGCTTGCGATTTACAATAGTAACGCTCGAAAGTGTATTGAAAATCATTAAAAAAATTATTCAGAAAGTAATTTTTATATGTGATATCTGACCTGAGCAAGTCCTAAAACTACTCTTGTTCTTTGAAAATTGAATATCCCCACTGTCCCGATTAGCGCAGTCTAGGCATAAAAAGAAGAATAGGGGCGGTGTGTATCTAGAAAGTATATCTAGTGCTGACTGCATTATGTAAAGTCACGGTTGACTTGTCCCGTAAGACGAAAGAGTTTGCGATTTCTAAACTATAAATCGTGCGAAAAAAACACAGTAGAGATGTACGGCATCAACTCGGCATGGCTGTAAATCAGCCTTTGATTCAAAAAGGAGGACAATATGAATCAAATAAAATCAACTAGTGAGGTTACGCTCACTGATTTAAGACGACTAGGTTTGCAAGGTGATGCAACCGCACGGCTTGCAAGTGGTGAAGAAATGAAATTAACTAGTAAGTATGGTCTTATTCCCAAAAAAGGGTATGTGGCAGGAAAACTTCAAACCGTTGAAATGATTGCAGAATACTCTAAAATCTATAGAGATATACGCACCATTAAACGTGGAGATATTTTAGTTGCCAGACGAATTAAGCAAGGTAATAAAACTATCTTACAGCTAACTGGTAAAGGTTATCACCGACCTAGTGGTAAAATTTAACAGATAGAGTCCTCATCTATCTGTTTTGGGGAGCAAGGAATTGTTTCTTTGTTGCTGAAAGCAGATAGGTGATGTTATGAAAAGGTGAAGAAATGAGTATTATACAGATAATATTTACAGTTATTCTTTTAGCCTCTGGGATTCTAGTATATATGACTTTTATCCCAAATAAATTGTCTGATAAAATCTCACGAGAACTAAAAGATTATTCAAATAAGCATTGTTTTAAGTAATATCAAAAAGGAGAAATCAAATGGAAATGATGAATGAAGTTAAGAAAGTTTTATTGGCTGGCGCAATCGCAACTGCAGCGGTTGGAGCAACGACTCAAGCTTCCGCAGAAGAATTAAAACCTACAGAGCCAATTTCAGGGAGCCAACAGAAGACAGCAACTAAAAAAACAGTTACAGAAACTGATGTTGCTATCTCCCAAGCAGATGTGGTTCAGGCAAACACAGTTGTAAAAAAACATGAGGAGATTGTAAACACAGCTCAAAATGAGGTGAACAATGCTAAGAAAGCAGTTGATGAAGCTACAGAAACTGTTACTCAAGCGGAGAAAGTAGTCAAGGAAGCTACTCCAAAAAATATCCAGGATGCAAAAGAAGATGTCTCTACAAAAGAAATTGCTGAGAAGAAGGCTAAAGAAGAACTGACCTCTGCTGAAAAGGAACAAAAGCTATCTGAAAAGAATGTTACTGATCAGGAAGCAAATGTCAAAGAAGCTACGAGAAAGCTTGATGACAAAACAAAAGAAGTTACAGATGCAGAACAAATTGTAGCTGAAAAACAAGCTATTTTAGACGGAACTGGAGTTGCAGGTATTGTTGCTAATGCTGAAGCTGCTGGGCGAAACTTGGAAATGAGTGAAAAAGCTGAATCACAAGCTCGACAAGAGTTGGAACTTGCTAAAAAAGCAGATGAACAACGTGATTCTAAGTTGAAACAGGCAGAAGAAGAGGTAACGAGTACAGAAGCAACTAGGTTGGTGAAAGCTCAGGAACTAGATCAAGCAACCACTCAAGCTACTAACGCTGAAAATCAGTATCAAGTAGCTAAAGAGAATCTATCTAAGGCTCAAAGTGTCCTGGACAGTTTGACAACGACTTCGATCACTTATCCTGCTGGCTATGTAGAAGCATTAAAGGCTTACTTCAATAATCCCACTGAAGAAAATTCAAATAAGTTACAAGAAATTGCCAAGAGAGGTATGACTGCTGCTGGATTTAGTTCTTCAGATGGTGGTGAGACTTATTACAGTAATCCAACTTCTCCATTTAAGCAGAGTGAGACCGATAAAAAGACGGTTATTGCTGATGTCAATCATTTATCTGCTGAAGTTCAAGATGAACTTGCCATTTTCAATGCACATTTGATTAATGATTTCCGTCAATTGATGGGAACAGATGATATTCCAGTTTTAGTGAATCGAGATATGCAGAAAGTGGCACAGAAGGTAACTCAGCTATCAACTAATCAGTACGGGCATGACCTAGATGCTTTGAACACTGTTGCGAAAGAAGTTGGTTTGAATCAGGGGAATCAAGGTCTGCTTGCTGAAAACATAGGCTTCCAAAATGCAGATAATGTAATAACATTAGCGGATCTGAAACAACAGGCTTACAACAACATGATTATGATGCTGTTTTATGATAAGCACGCTGATTGGGGCCATGCTTTAAACTTTGCAGGACTTGATCGTAAGTCAGTCGCGCTTCAGTATATCGGTGTAGCAACCCGAAAGACAGATCTTGGTTTGGTTGCGATGCACTATGTTGGAACAGATTCTAAAACAATTGATTTGCTGAAAAATGGTTTCCATCAAAAAGTTAAAATTGATACTAAGAACAATCTAGCTAGTCTTCAGGAAAGAATTCAAGTAGCTAGAAATTCTGTGGCACAGGCTCAGGATACTTATGATACTGCTGAAACGAATCGTAAGGATGCACAAGCTAGAAAAGAACAAGCACAGACAGAATATACTCAAGCAGAAGTTACTGCGCAAAATGCAGTGACAAATCGTAAAGATATTCAGAATATTGCTTTAAAAACTCCTGAAGCAGAAGCTAAGTTAAAGCAGGCGGAAGCAAACCTTAAGAAAGCTAGTTTAGAAAACAAACAAGCGCAAGAGGCTTTGGAACAGTTGAATGCGGACGTACAAAATAAACGTGAAGTACTTGCGTTAGCTAAAGATAAACTAGCTGAAAAACAAACTGAATGGAAATCACTGAATGAAGCTTTGACTGCTGAGAAAGAGGCATTATTAGCTAAACAAGGTGAACTTACTCGAATTAAAGAACTTGTTCTCAATCGTCAAGCTTTACTTTCAGAATCAACTGAAGCCTTGAAAGCATCAAAAGAGCGAGTGGAAGTTTTGAAGAATGCCCCACAACTCTTAGAAAAGGCAAAAGTTAATCTTGAAGCTGCTCAAGAAGTTTTGAAAGAAAAGAAATCCGTTCTTGAGTTAGCACTAGCAAAACTAGAAACTGCAAAAGCAGAGCAAAGAAAGGTATTAGAGGCTCATGAAGAGTTGTTGTCTGCTTATCGTGATTATCTGGAAGCACAGCAAGAAATTGAGCATCAAAAAGAGTTGACTGTTCAAAAAGCAAGTATTGAACAAGAAGGAACTCATTCTACTCCAGTAGTTCAAAATGGTAAGACTGCGAAGTATGTACATGAACAAGTGGCAAAAGTTAAAGATCCAGTCTATCAAGCACCAGCTGCAACATACGAATTACCTAAGACGGGAGAAAAATCTTCTAGTCTCTGGTTATTGGGAATGGTAACTGTTTCACTTTTAAGTCTGTTGAAAATCAAACGAGAATCTAAGGAAAATTAAATTTATTAAAGTCATCAAGGTTTCTTGGTGACTTTTTGGTTGGAGGGAAAATGATAATTGTATATTTTAGAGCAAGAGATCCATCAATTATATCCGTTAGAAAATATTTCAATGAACATTTAGAAAGGCGATACTATGAAAAAAACATTTAGCTATAGAAAATATGGAAAACGTCTATGTTCTGTAGCACTAGGACTCGTTGCAGTTGGGCTTGTCGGTTCGGCAATAGCTCAAGCAGATGAATCCAAAAGTGAATCTTCAGTAAAATCAGCTACGACTGAAAAAACAGAGCAGAAGGATACAGAATCCTCTGGGGGTGACGAAAAAAAGGTTAGCAATAATAAATACGACAAATTCAAGGATTTGGAAAAGACCAAAATTGAAATTGAAAAGGTCAAGAAAGATGCGCCTAAGGTTAAAAATCCTAATCCAGAACCAGTTGATCCTAAACAACCTGATTTTTCTCCAGAACAAAAAACTACTGAAAATACAGTAGTAACTGGTGAAGATAAAGCAGGATCTAATGAGCTTCAGTTTAAGACAAAAGCTCCTACAAATACGAGCACAACAAATGAAATTGCTCCTCTTACGACTGTCCATGTATATGACTACTCTAGTTCGTATGCCGGTAAAGTAAAAGATTCACTTCGTTTGAGTAAGAAGATTATCGAAGCCAATAAGAACCCAGATAGTCGTCATATCATCCAATTATATCCTGACAATTACGGACAAAGTTCGTATCATGCCAGTACTAAAAAGGTTATGAACGACACTAAAGGAATTTCTTCAACTCTTCTAACAAAACAAGAAGCACTTGAAATTATTGATAACTTGTTGAAAATTAACGCACCATCAGAAAAAGATCCTACTTACCAAAACTATGGTCAATACTTCCAAGGCTTGGCAAATGCAATGGGTGCACATCGTTACATTGATGAATCTGTAGATGTGGTTGTTCCTTTTGAAGAAATTGTAGAGAAAATCACTAAATCTTCTGATACAGTCTCAGTTATCCAATACACTGATGGTTGGATGGATAAAGGTAAACCAGAAGAAATGGACAAATCTTTCGCAGAGTGGGCAAAACGACGGGCTAAGACCTTTATGTCAGTTGTAAACCGTAATCAGGTTACAGACAACGACACTAACTCTATGCGTTCAATTGAGCAAATGAAAGAATTGGGTCATCCTAATATCTACGATATGACTGGTAAAGACAAGTCAATTGTAGATGCTGAAGTGATTAAACAGTTCATGGAAACTGCAACTATTAAAGTACAAACCTCTAAGGGCGCAGATCAAACAGCTCAAGTTGCCATCGGTGGAGATGGAATAAAAATCACTAAGGCTTTGTTAAAAGGTGGTAAAGTCAATAAAGAATTACCGGTCAAAGATGGGAAGGTTGATTTTTCAGAAAAACTACCTGATGGTGATTACTCAATCGTTTATAGCTTTACTGGAGAAGGTACTGCAACAGGTACAGTGTCACTAGATGGAAAAGAAGTGGCTAAGAAATCTGATTCTATCAAAAACGAAGGTGGAGCTGTTACTGCTGATTTCCGAACAGCGGACGGAAAAGAAATTCCTGGGCAAAGCGATATCACAATTATCGAAGCTGGTAAGGAGATTGGTAGTGAATGGAAGGCAACTGAAGTTAAGAAGGAATTGACCGTTGATGGTGAAACCTATGTATTGACTGGTGAGCCTAAAGAATCTTCTGGAAAAGTTACTAAGGATACTGTTAAACTACATTATCTGTATGAAAAGAAACCAGCAGATAAAAAGGTTTATTCTTTAACAGTCAAGGTTCTGAATGCTTTAACGAATGAGCAGATTGATCAGGATATTCTTGTAGCTAAGGGATTCTCTGGGGATGATTATGATATCAAAGCTCCGACTGTTGATGGATTTGAAGTTACCCTTAAAGAAGGCGAAGAGAAAGGGAAGTTTGCTGAAAATGACCTTTTGCTGACTTACTTGGCACATGAAAAAGGCGAGGAAGTTAAAGCTATCTTTGTCAACGAAAAGGGCGAGGAAATCAAGAATTCTGAAGTTATTTCCAAAGCTGGAGAGCTTGTAGGTAAAGACTGGAAATTTGATCGTGATGTTGAAACAGAAATTACAGTTAAAGATACAACTTATGTTTTGAAGGCAGTTCCAGAAGAGTTGGAAGGGAAGGTTTCTTCGGATAAACAGACACTTAAGTTTGTTTATAAAGAAAAAGAGAAACCGGCTGAGCCAAAGAAAACGGAAGAAAAAACTGCTGAACCAAAGAAGGAAGAACCTAAAAAACTTCCTAAAACTAGTGCTGTAAAGGATGTATTGAATGGATAATAAAAAAGGAGAATGAATGAAATTTAATAACGAGACACAAGCAATCGGTTCAATCCGAAAAACAAGACGATGGGGAACGTGTGGAGTAATTCTTGGTCTAGCTGCCTTGGGCTTGATGACTAGTCCGGTTAGAGCAGATGAACGAACTGAAAATCCAGCCACAAATGCTCCCTATGCGCAGACGAATCCAAGTAGTATTTCTACAGATAACCAAGGAAAGAGTGAAGAAAAAACAGGTTCATTAGAAGTTTCTATTTCACATTCAGGTTTAGATGAAACTGTTAAAAAGGCACAGGAAGCTGGGGTGAATGTAGAATTTGATTCTGTAGTAGATAAAGGTACAGCGAGTTCGGCTTCTGAGTTGGATCAAAAGCAAAAGGAAGTCGAAAGCGATTATCGAACACAAGCGGATAGTATTGCGGAAACTACTAAAAAATATCTCGAAGATAAAAAACAGAATCAAGCGGAACGTAAGAAAATCCAAGAAGAAAATGCTGCAAAGAAAGATCAATATCAAAAGGATTTAGCTTCTTATCAATCTGAAGTTGAGCGTATCAATCAGAATAATTCGAAAATACGTGAAGAGAATGAAAAAAATCAGCAGGCTAATCAGGCAGAAATTGATCGTATCAGTAAAGAAAATGCAGAAATCCGAAAACGAAACACAGCTAAGAAAGAAGCTTATGAAACTTCTTTGACAGAGTATAAAAATAAGCTAGCAACTGTTAAAGCTGAGAAAGAGGCAATTCAATCAAGCAAACCTTTATTCGGTTCTGATACAGGTTTTAAAGTCTATGGAGGCTTTAACCCATCTGGTCGTGGTAGCTTGGCATATTATAATGACTTTACAGTAGTACCAGATGATGATCTCAGGGTAGAAAATATGGAAGGATTTTTAGGATATCATGCAGATACTTATGTAACAGGAGATACTGGAACTCGAGTTACTAAAGATGGTGCAGGAGAGTTTGATGTGATCCAAAATCCTACTGTTGGAGCTACATTTTATATTCATAATATCGGCACACTCACAGATGGTAGAAAAATTATGGCCAAAGTTAGGGTTTCTGATTTAGGCGATTACCAAGGTGAGGTGCGAAATGGTATTCCTGTAACAGATCCAAATATCTACCTTAAGAGTGGAGATGGTGGCAGTTTTTATGTAAAATATAACAATCATACCCGTCTGGGGTTGACTTATGATTTTTATGTAGAGGGAACATCAACTCCGATTTCTCTCTTAATCGGAACTGTGATTACAGATGTCGATTGGGGACAAGGTTCAAATCTGAGTTATGGTTCATCTGGTCGAGGGGTAGTCATTAATTCAAGAGATTCTGGGCTTAATTTTGATGGTCGAGTTATGAAAGGAGTAGAAGATGCAGTTGATGCTTCGTCAGATATTCCAAGAGGATCTTTTGCTTCAGTAGGATATGGCTCTAGTATGACCTACCTCCATACTTCTTCTCCGGGCTCAACAGAGGGAAGAACACCATACGAATGGGATCAGGTGAATGCAAGTGGAAATAATCAGAGTGTTGTTTTTACTATTCTGGGAGAAGGAACAGAGTTGAAAAAGATTTCTCTATTACCAAAACCTGCTGCCGTAACATACGAGAAGGAAACTCCTCTACCAAGTTCCCCGAAAGGGAAAGTAGAGGAAGCACTCCCACCAAAACCGGAGGAGCCAAAGGAAAAAGAGCTCCCGTCCTCGTTGCCAGCTCCAACTGTTAGAGTTAGATATGCTCGTTTACAGGCAGTACCTAACCTAGAAAAGTTTGTAAAGAATTCTGCAGGAGAATCTATCGATAAAAGCTATGTACCTAAGCTTTCAACAGTTCAGTGGGAATTAACAACTAAGCCTCTTCCAGCTAATCGTGAAGCTATTACAGACTTTGAAATTGTAGATGCATTGCCTTCAGGTTTTGTACTAGATGTAGAAGCTTCAAAAAAGGCTAGCTCAGATTTTGAATTAACTTATGACGAATCGAGTCATGTTGTTCGGATGAAAGGCTTAGAAAGTTTGAAATCTAAGCTTAATCAAGATTTAAGTAAAGAAGTGCTAGTTCCAACTCCATTTTTAGTAGGTAAGGTTACGAATGATGGTGCAACTTATAAGAATAACTTCCAATTGAAGATCAACAATAAGTACGAAAGTTATTCAAATATTGTTCAGGTTTCAACACCTGGTAAACCGAATGATCCTGACAATCCAAATAACAACTTAATCAAGCCTCTCAAACACAATCATAATAAGGATGGTGTTATCATTGATGGTAAAACAGTTCTAGCTGGTTCAACAAATTACTATCATATAACCTTGGATTATGATCAGTATAAGGGAATAAAGGCAGATCCATCTGCTATTCTAAAAGGCTTTGGTGCAATTGATGATTATCCAGAAGAAGCAGTGACTATTAATCAATCAGATATTCGTTATATTGATAGTGAAGGAAAAGAAGTTTCTGGTATTTCAGTGTATCAGTACGATTCTATTGAATCTGTTGATAATGATAAGGTTAAAGCCTTTCTAGATAGTTCTGAAATTAAGCCTAAGGGAGCTTTCCAAGTATTTTTAGTGGATGATCCAGAAGCCTATTTTAACCAATATATCAAAACAGGAAAATCCGTTACAATTATTGATCCAATGGTAACTAAGGAAGAACTGCGAAATACAGGAAAATCATTTGAGAATACGGCTTACCAAGTTGATTTCGGTAACGGATATCAAACTGATACAGTTGTCAATAATGTTCCTACTGTTAAACCAACCAAGAAGAATCTGAACAAGGCGGGTGTCGACATCGATGGGAAACAAGTCTTGGCAGGATCTGTAAACTACTACAAGGTAACTGCAGATTATAGCCAATACAAGGGTATTGAAGTAGATAAAGATCGTATTGGTAAAGGCTTCTACATCGTTGATGATTATCCAGAAGGAGCTGTTACGATCAATCAAGATGGTGTTCAAGTAACTGATTCTAAAGGTCAAGTGGTTAAAGGTTTGAAAATGGCTCTTTATGAAAGTCTAGAAAAAGCTCCATCAGGTGTACAAGAAGCTTTGAAGTCTAGCAATTTCACTCCGAAAGGAGCGATTCAAGTATTTGAGGCAGAGAATCCAGAGGAATTCTACAAGACCTACGTTCAAACTGGTGAAGTTTTGACGATTACTAATCCAATGACTGTTAAGAAGGAATTGGGTCAAACAGGTGGTAAGTATGAAAATACAGCCTACCAAATTGATTTTGGTATGGCCTATGTAACTGAAACAGTAGTCAATAATGTTCCAAAGATTGAACCGAAGAAAGATGTAGTGATCGACCATTTAAGCAAGGAAAGTTTAGATGGAAAAGAGGTCAAGATGAATCAAACATTTAATTATAAACTAGTTGGTTCCTTGATTCCAAAAGATCGCTCAGAACAGTTGTTTGAGTATAAATTTAGCGATGACTACGATGAAACACATGATGATTATCAGAGTGTTTATCAAGTGTTTGCGGCTGTAGATTTTGAAACAAGTGATGGCCAAAAATTCAAAGCTGGTGATGAATTAACTAAGTTCACAAGTCAAGTAGTAGACAAGGCTAAAGGTAAAGTAGATATTAGCTTTGATGATACTTTCTTGAAGTCAATTTTAGAGACATCAGAGTTTCAAGCGGAAGTATATCTACAAATGACACGTATTCAGTCAGGAACAGTAGAAAATACTTACTATCATACGGTTAATGGTGTGGAAGTTGTTTCCAATACGGTTGTGACTCATACTCCAGAAGAACCAAAACCAGAACAACCGAAAAATGAAGAACCAAAACCAAAACCAGAACCAAAGCCAGAGCCAAAACCGGAACCAAAACCAGAGCCAAAAACTCCTGAAGAACATCCGCAACAACCAGTAACTCAACCAGAACGAAGCTTGCCTTCAACAGGGGAGAAGGATTCTGCAGATTTACTATTGGCTGCTCTAGCAATGGGAAGTGTTGCTACAGGCTTGCTTTACAGCAAGCGTAAGAAAAAAGAGGCTTAGAATACTCTAGGAACCTTTGAAATAAGCTATTTTTATGGTATAATAACGGTAAATTGTAGAGGAGTAGGATTATGAAATTTGGGAATGATTTTTCCTGGTTATGGGTAGCTATCATTAGAATTTTTACAGCTCCCTTCTATATCGTTCTTTGGTGTATTAATGTTGTAAAATCTGCTGTCGGTATGTTTTTATTCTGGATTATAGGAAAGATATGCCTGACACTTGTGTTACTTGCATTGTTAGCTGGCATACACTATCTTTTTAAAGAATCCAGTGAAAAATTTTTATCAGCTATTCTTGGATGGTACTATGCTAATATTATGGGTTGGACCACTGAACCATGGATGACTTCTGGTCAAATATTTGAAGCTCCCAAAGGGGCAGTTAGTTTTTTCCCATATCCACATATTGAAGCTACGATTATGATTGTACTTACTCTTCTAGTAGCTACTGTTCGGACGATTTATCGTGAAGAATTTGATGAATTATAAAAATAGTATTGTGTTTGGCACTGTAGAAATCTCTGCAGTGCCTTTTGTTATAAAAAAATGAAATTAAAAGAGGTAAAACAAAATGGAAATCATTACAAAAATTATTACTGGTCTAGGCGTAGTTGGAACAATTACAGGTCTTATTTGGATCTGGAATGGTTCAGTTGACTATATCCAAGGAAGGAAGAATAAAGATAAGCAAAGACAAGATGATGGTTCTGATTCTATGATTAATGGTGCATTTTTGGCCGTGGCTTCTGCAGGAATTGCCGCAGCAGTCGTTGCATCACTATCCCAACTAAAATTTTAGGAGTAGCCTATGAATTTAGATATTAGAGAGCTAACAAGCTCTCTTTCTAGTTATAGCTCTGCTACAAATCAAGCTGTAAATATGATGGCTGATGCAGTCAGACCTATTGGGTATATCCTTTTAGGTCTTTTTTTCTGGTTTGAAATGGCATCATGGTCACAAATGGTCAAGTCGAGGGGAGGTGCATTAACACAGAAGATTTGGCTAGAGGCTTTAATGAAATACTTATTTGCTTTCATTATGATCTCTGCTTCATCCCAAATTTGTGATGCTATTCTTGAATTGCTTAATATTGTTGTAAAGGTTATTGCCCATGTGGCACCAACAGTCACAACGACCATTGATTCAAATATTTCTGGTGGAAAAGGTTGGTTTGAAAAACAAATTATTGGATTTGTTGGCTTTATTGTCAGTAAAGTTTCTAACATTATTCTAGGGATTATTGTTTTCTTACGTTACTTAGATTTGTATATGCTTAAAGCTATAGCTCCATTGTTAGTAGCGTTCTTTATGATGGACTCATTACGCTCTGTTACGATTAACTTCCTGAAATACTTTGCGGCATCCGCCCTTATTGGTGTCATCCTAATTATTGTTTCTGTTGTATATGATTCGATTGTGGCAACAGATCTCCTAAAGGTTACGACTGGTTCCAGTGATTCTTGGGGAACAGCCTTTGCTTCAATTGCTAAGGGGGTTATCTATATCTTTGTCATGGTTGGCTCTGGTCGAAAAGCTAAGCAACTTTTAGGAGTGTAATCCATGTCTAGAATAATTAGAATTGAACGATCTTATTTTATATGAAAGGAAAATAATTGAAAAAAATTGGATCAGAATTTTTAAGAGAATTTGAAACAGAGGACAGACCGATTTTATTTGGATTAACAGGTAGAATGATTGTTCTCTACGTATGTTTGCTAATAGCTGTTTCAGGGACAATTACGATATATTTCTTTGGTTTACCTGATTGGTACATTTATCTTTGGGATGCTATATTTGTAGTTCCTGGTGCAATGTACGGTACAGGCATGACTAAGCGAATGCGGATTAAGGAAAAAATCAATTTCTTTTTCCGAATCCAACAAAGAACCTATGAGACAGAATTTGGAAAGGTAGGAATGTATACGAAAGATGAGTTTATTCAAAAGCAAAAGAGAAAAACTAGAAAACGCAGAAAAGAAAAGAATTGAGCGCTTGCGTCGTCAGATGAAACCTACGACACAAAACACCATCAATTATACGCTGCTCCATGAAGATGGATTAATGCACATTGCACGTGAGAAGTATTCTCGTAGCTTTATGCTGGGGGATGCTTCTTATTCTACAGCTCAACAAGATGAGAAAGAGAGCATCATTGATACAACGATGGATGCTCTTAATTCACTGGATGAGGGCAGTAACTATCAACTCTTAGTAATTAACCGCAGAGTATCGGATAACTCCTTACAGAATATCTTGTTTGAAGAAACAAACGATGGCTACGATGACTATCGTGAAGAGCTAAATGAGATGATCAAGGAGCGATTTACGACACACGCTAACAACTTCGAGGTACATAAGTATGTGACCATTTCAACGAACGCTGATGATCGAAAACAGGCTCAGTTGTTACTACAAGATATTGGAGTTTCCCTAGGAACACAATTTCAGGAATCCGATATTACATTTAAGGAAATGAATGGTCTGGATCGTCTGAAGGTCTTCTCAGAACTATTACGAGGAAACCCGTATGTCAATTTTGATTATCGAGAAATTGCTCTATCTGGGTTATCAACGAAATCATTTATCGCTCCGAACCGAATTGAGTTTCAAGAAAAACGGATGATTATTGATGATAGTTGGGCCAAGGTACTCTATGCCCACCGATATCCTAACTGGATGTCTGATCGTCTCATTCGTGATTTAACGACACTGGGATTTGAACTAGCCATTACTATCCATGCAGAACCCTATGAGAATGTTGAAATCTTAGAGAAGATTGACGATGCAGAAACAGATGCTGAAATTGGGAAGCTACGTTCTAAACGTAAGGCTGCTCAATCTGGAATCTTCGATGATGCGGTGGTTGCTGGTCGTGACCAAGAAATCTCAGAAGCTACCAAGAAGTGGCGAGATGAGATTACTGAGTATGATCAGAAAATCTTTTCTGGCTTAATTGCAGTGTATTTTAAGGCAGATAGCCAGGAAGAACTACAACGTAATGAGCAGAAGATTAAGCGTGCTGGACGGAAGCTAGGGGTAGAATTTGAAGACCTCTATTATTACCAGGAAGAGGCTTTAAATACGATTCTACCTATCGGTGAGTGCTTCGTAAATGTGAAGAAGAATTTCATGAGAAAGATGACTACAGCTAATATAGCTACACAAGTCCCTTTTACTAACGTGGATTTGAAGTCTGACAGCTCACTTGCTCGCTACTATGGACAAAATCAGTTATCGAATAATATCATTACACTGGATCGAAAACGTGATCTGAATACGGGTTCAGGTGTTGTGCTCGGTTCCTCTGGATCTGGTAAATCTACTACGATTAAGGGTGGAGAGGTTATTCCAACTTTGCTGAAATATCCAGAAGATCGAGTTATCATTGTGGATCCCGATGATGAATATTCTGATATTGGCCGTGCTTTCGGTGCTCAGATGGTGGATATTTCGATTGGATCTAAAACACATATCAATCTCTTAGATCTACCGGATCTAGATCGTTTGGACGATGAGGATGATGATCCGATTGGAGATAAGGCAAACTTGTTGATGGGATTATTTGAATCAATTCTGTCAGAGGTAACAGATGCCCAGATTGGGATTATTGACCGTGTAACAGGAATGACTTATGAGCGTTATTTGACAGATAATTTCACTCCAACGTTAAAAGAGTGGCACCAGGTATTGAAGGAACAACCAGAGCCAGAAGCTCAAGATTTAGCTTTGGCGGTAGAAACCTATACAACGGGTTCTCAAGATATTTTTGCTCACAACACTAACGTGGATCTCAATCATCGATTTGTAATCTTTAATCTGAAGAAGTTGTCGCACAAGTTGAAGCCGTTTGCATTGATGGTTATTCAGGATTATATCTGGAATCAAATTGTAGAGAATCAAGGAAAATGTACTACATGGGTTTACTTTGATGAGATGCAGATTCTATTTAAAAATAAGGCGCAAGCAGAATTCTTTACTACGTTGTATTCACGGATTCGGAAATACGGTGCGATTCCAACAGGAATTACCCAGAACGTAGAAACTCTAGCTGCTGTTGAAGAAGGTCGGAAGTTGCTCTCAAACAGTGAGTTCATGATTTTGCTCAAACAAAAACCCCAGGATTTGGCTATCTTAAAAGATATTGTTAATTTGACTGACAAACAGATTCGCTACTTGGCTCGACCAAAAGCTAAAGGTACTGGCTTAATTGTAGCAGGGCCAGTTGTAGTGCCATTTGAAAATCCAATACCTAAGAATACTAAGTTATATAACTTAGTCGCAACAGACGCTTAGGAGTCTCACTATGGATCAGGAGAAAGGCAGACCAAAAACAATCGGTCATAAGATAGATCAGAAGCTGGAAACAGTCCGGAAGAATTACCGCACTGTTCAACAAGATAGTGCTCTGCGAATGAAAGAGCTAAAGTCACAATCACGTTCTACGAATCGCATAGTTAAGAATAGTCATAAACAATTTAGAGCTTCAAGAGCCAAGGTCAAAAAAATCCAAAAAGAGTATAAGAATATCCAGAAACAGGGAAGAGAGCTTCGGAAAGAAGGGAAGGCCCTTCGTCCAGAAGATATCAAGAAGCAGGCTTTTCTTAAACAGGAATTGGATAAAGCAAAGCTAGAGAAAAAAGTTTCTAAAAAAACCTATAAAGTTGCTCAAGAGGCTAACGGTGGATCACGGAAGAAGAAGTTTCTTCGTGCGGCCAAACAATCTGTAGAACGAGTTGCTAATCAACAGGCTAGTTCTACGGCTCATCAGGATGATACCCTTTCAGATATAGCACGAACTAAGAATCAGTATCAAGATATACAGATTCAAGGAAGACGTATTAAAACGATTGGGAAGTATAGCGGTAAGCTTGGCCAAGGAGTAGTTAAATCAAGCTATGGTCTAGGAAATAGATTCTACAATAAGGCTAAAGGGAGAGGCTTCACTCGAACCCCAAGAGAATTTTCTTGGGAAGGGAAGTTATCTCGACAGATACAGGCTTATAGAAAACGCTTAGCTGCATCTAAGACAGGGAAGGCTGCTAAGAAGGCTAGAAAGGTCTATCGTTTTGGATCTAAACCGATTAAAGCTATTATCAAAAATCCGTTGGGTTTTAAGGCTTATCTGATTGCTTTTGGTCTGCTTTTGTTTCTGGCAATACTTGGTATTGGTAGTTCAGGAATTACCCGTCAAGATGAGTTTGATATGAATGATACCTGGTTGTATCTTTCAAAATTGGATCGTGAAAAATCTAATGATAAGGTAGATTATTGGACAAAAATTGATGATCCGATTTTGTACTTGAATTATAAGTATGATGATATTTCAGATAAACTTCGTATAGACGGGAACAAATATTTTTCGCAAAATAATCGAGGGAAGCTATACTTAGATACCTTATGGAAGAATTTGAATGGGGATAAAGATAATCTTAAAACAATGGAAGATCTTTATACTAAAAATGATCTCTACAAGTTGAGTGAGGATGAGTTAGAAGAGTATAAAGAACTCTTAGAAATTGCTCGAGATAGCGGAAAATATATGTTGCTACAAGAGCTAGATAATCCATTTTATACGGAAGATCAGCCTGAATCAGAAGCTCCCCTTCAGATTATTGAGCGTTTTGGTTATAAAACTACGAAGGAAATCTTTAATGGTTCTGTTTTGCAAGCCACAGGTGGGCAAACTCTATTAGCAGTTCTAGATGGGAAAGTTGAAGTAAATGGTAATGATCTAGAAATCAGTGATGAGAATTCCAAGTTTCTGTATAAGAACGTAGATACGATTCGTTACAAAACAGGAGATCATGTCAAATCTGGAGATATCATTGGAAAGGTGGCATCTGAAGGAAATCAAACGGTCTATTATCAAAAACTAGAACCTGATCGCTCAAATAAGAAAGACAAAGATGGGAATATTGAAAAGAGTTGGACTTATGTCAATGTCGGTTTTTACTTCCAGCGTGTAGAGTACACACAAGCAACGTCGGTTGTGAGCAGTATTGAAACATCTGGAGAGAAAGGAAAACGTGCGAGAGCTTTTGCAGATGCAATCAAAAAAAATATACCAGAAGCAACAGATGAAGGCATTGCAGCCGTTTTGGGTGGATTTGATATTGAGAGTTCCATCACTTTTAAACGTTATGAGACAGACTTTCTAACCAATAATCAGTTTGATAAAGTTGCTAAAGAGCCAACTGCAGAAAATCTAGTTGGTAACTGGGATGCTTTCCAGGCTATGTATCCGAATCTACGTTTAAATAAAGGAGGATACATGGTCAATGGTTTACACTATATCGGAATTGGGATTGGTCAATTTACTGGCCCCCGTGCTCTTGCATTGTGGAATTTTGCAAAAGATATGAATGGAGATATTTGGTCTGCGGAAGTTCAAACTAAATTCCTATTAGAAGCAGATGATCCACTTAGACGAGAAGCTTTTAAAAGAATTGTAACCTCAACAGGTTCCGTAGAGGCTCTTGCGGAGGACTTCTTGAATTCTTGGTTGGGAGTACCAGGTAATAAGCTTCTAGAGCGACAAACTGCAGCTCGTCAATGGCTAAATTTCTTAAAAAATAAAGGAGGAGGTTCGACAGGAGTTTCGAGCCAACAAGTTCCAGCGGAGTATAAAGACAAACTTCCGTATGGACTCCCTACCGATCAAGCAATTCTAGAGGGTCAAGGTTATCCAGGTAATGCCTATGCACTAGGAAATTGCACCTGGTATGTCTATAACCGTTTTGCTCAGATTGGAACAGGAATTTATCCGTATTTAGGAAATGCCAATCAATGGGTTGATAGTGGTCAAGCTCAAGGATATGAAATTTCAACAACTCCTAAACCAGGTTCTGCAGTTGTATTCATGAATGGTGTAGCTGGAGCATCACCAATCTATGGTCACGTTGGATTCTGTGAGTACGTCAATAGTGATGGTAGCTTCTTAATGTCAGAAATGAACTTTGCTGGTTTATACCTAACGACCTGGCGAACCTTGACACCACAATCAGGCATCTATTTTGTTACCCCTAAATAAGAAAGGAAAAGAATGTATAATCAAAAGTTAATCAAAATGGTAAAGGGACTCCTTATCGGAGTCGCTGCCGTTTTATGTATTATCCTGGGCTATTCTATTGCTCAAGTACAACAGAATTTGAGACAGAATAGTCAAGTTCAGGAAGAGGCAAAACAGAAACCAGAAGAGAAACAACAGGAACAACTATCTCTTACTGAACAGCAAGTCGAGGACTTTCTAATTGCTTACTATACCAAAAAGGATTTAGAAGAGAATCGTCCACGCTATAAGCCTTTTATGACTGATTCTATGTATCAGGAAACCATTCAAGAAGAACAAAAGCCAGTTAACCAGACCTATAAGGGGTATGTGGTTGACCAATCTTATGAATCAGGCTCTATCTACATTGATAAAACACATAAAGTTGCGTTGGCTCAGATTCAATATTCTAGCACAACCTTAGCAGAAAAAGATAATCGAGATTCTAAGGGGCTTACAGGTATTACTAAGGCTACAATTCGATTGACCTATGTAGAACAATCAGGGAAACTATTAATCAATAAAATTGAACCTATCGTCTTGACTGAAGCAAAGGGTCAAAGTATAGGCACCTATTCAGATACTATCAGTTCAAGCTCGACTCCAGTTTCCTCTTCATCAACCACCACACCTACATCCTCTGAACAAACAATCGCAACCAGTAGTAACCAATAAGGAGAATTGAATGAATAAAAAAATAGTACAACTTGAAGGTAAGCTTGAGAAAGTCAGGAAAGAGAAGGAAAAGGCGCAACAACAAAAAGAAGCAGCAGATGAAAAAATCAAGAATTACATAAATCAAGAAAAAGATTTGGAAGCGCAGCTTTTTGTGGCACTATCAGAAGAAAGTGGCTTATCCTACCAGGAAATGAAGGAACTCATTCTTCCAGCACAATCAAGTAACCAAGGAGTGAACCATGTATAAAATTATCAATCAACTGACTAATCAAGAGGAAACATTTGAGCACCGAGATGAGTTGTTATCAAGGCTAGAAATCATCAATGAGCGAATGAAGAGTAATAAAGTAAACGGAATCTATCGACTTTATTCACTCACTTCTGAAGGTGAAATCCTACAAGAAGAGAGGCTTGAAATACCTTTTGTTGGAATCATTGATCAGTTGCTGGAGAATTTTGGTACGAGTGTTGGGAAGAAAAAGAAAGGTTTTCTTCATTTTTTAGCAAAACATAAAGAAAAGAAGTCCTCACAAGGCATACCAGAGCCCCAACCCCAACCCGAGTTCCAACCAGAACCAGAACCAGATCCTGAACTAGAAGATCTAACGGTAAAGACAGAGGCGAATATGGCTCGTCAAAGAATTGCTGAGCTAGTTTCTCAGAAGCCTAAAGATGAGGTTAGAGAGGAAGTGCCTTTGGAAGATAAAATTACCTATTCTTCTAGTGCATGGACTACAGATCATTTCAGTAGATTAGATGAAAATGAGGAAGAACGAGTAGAACCTTCACAAGATGAAAATACACAGGATGCAGCTACAGAAGAAGTAGCACCAGTTGTTGCTACATTTAGTCAGAAAGAGAATAAAACGCTTCCTAATCAAAAGGCTGAATCTTCCGTCTCTCTTTCTCATGCAGCTATAGTAAATGTGCCTTCAGAGGTTATTGATAGCTTTGAGGCTCAGACGGTTACTTATAAGCAATCTATTAAAAATAAAATCAAATCTAACGAAGATTTTATCAAGGAAGCAAATGCGGAAATTGCTCAGTGCCAAAATAGGATCGATGAGTTGCAACAACAGATTCTTGCGAAAGACTCTCAAGCTACTCAATTGAAGGATCTTTATTTCAAAATTGAAGAGGTGAGCTAAAATGGAACAAGAACAAGTTGTAGCCCAGTTAGGACGGGCAACTCTTGTGACAGGAGAAGTAATCTTAAAAGGACTCTTCCTGGTGAGCTCTAAAGCAGTTGAAATGTATCAAGCCAGAGGAGAGAATGTAGTCTTTACTGGTGATACAGACTGGAATAAATTCATGGCAACAGCAGATGCAAAAGAAGTCCAGCAATTACTACATAATGAAGTCAATCTCGAGGCAGTTCGAAAAGAACTGGGCCAATACGGGATTGGCTTTTCTTTTTATACTCATCCAGATGGAAAGACAACCCTTGCTTTTAATGCAAAAGATAAAGGTGTTGTTGAACAAGCCTTTAAGGATGTCCTAGAAGGCATCACAAGAGATCCTAAAGGATTCAATGAGCGAAACCTTAAAAATGGAAAAACAACTTCTTTTGAGGAGAAATTGCAACATTTCAAAGCTGTGGAACAAGAGAAAATTAACTCTCTCCAGGTAAACATTCATACGAAGGAGTTTGTTCTTCCGGAAAATATCGAACCACAGATTGGAGGGAAAATGAAGTGATTACAGAAAAGAAGAAACGGAGACTTAGACCATATTTGTTGTTAGGATTAGGCCTATTTTATCTCTTTCATTGGCTTTTTAAACTGTGGCTGTTAGCACCAGATACCGATTCAGTAACGGATGTATTTGGTCTTGAAAAGCTTAACTGGATGAGCGACCATCTGGGCGATAAATCTTGGTTTGATTTTCAATTCACACCAACTTCTTTATTGATTGGTATGAGTGGATTTCTGATTGCTTTTTTGCTGTATTTGAGAGTGACGGATACAGGTACGTACAGGTATGGGGAGGAACACGGATCAGCTCGCTTTGCAACTAAAGAAGAGTTGATGAGATTCAGAGATGAAGAACCTGAAAAGAATATGATTTTCACTCAAAATAGCCAGATGGGGCTATTTAATAACCGATTGAGCTTTGAAAATCAGATCAATAAGAATATTTTGGTGTATGGTGGTACAGGAGATTCAAAGACTCGTAGTGCTGTAAAACCAAATATTTTACAAGGCAATTCTAGTTTTGTGACCACAGATACCAAAGGGATTTTGATTCATGAAACAGGGAAGTCACTTGTAGAAAAAGGCTATAAGATGAAGATTTTTGATCTGATTACATTTTTGAATTCAGATGGCTTCAACGTTTTTAAATATATTCATAATGAAATGGATATAGACCGGGTAGCTGAAGCAATCACGGAATCTCTAAATAAAAATGGTCATGAGGGTGATCCTTTTTGGCCGGCAGCCAATAAACTCCTGATGCGTTCTCTAATTGGGTATCTCTATTTTGATGGCCAGCTTGATCACTATCTGCCTAATTTAGGGCAGGTTACAGATATGATTCGAGAATTGAGACGGAATCATCCAGAAGCGGAGAGTCCGGTTGAATTGATGTTTGAAGACCTGGAAAGAAGAAGCCCAGGGAATTATGCTAGTAGACAGTGGGATTTATTCAATAAAAACTTTGATGGACAAACACGTGCTTCTGTCTACGCTATTTTTGCGACTACATTCTCAGTATTTGATCATGAGCAACTAAGAAAGATTATTGAAAAGGATACACTCGAGATTGAAAAATGGAATATTGAGAAAACAGCAGTTTTTATTCATATTCCAGAAGTGGATCCAGCTTACCAGTTCTTATCTGCCCTTCTTTTTAGTACCATTTTTGATGTGCTAATAAAAACTGCCGATGCAGTTATATTAGGTGAGCATCCAACAAAGACCAAGGAAGACTTATTGCATCTACAGGTGTGGGCGGATGAGTTTGGTCAGATTGGGAAGATTCCTAATTTACCACCAATTATCTCAGTTATTCGTTCTCGAGAGATTTCTATCAAGATGATGGTACAATCTCAAAGTCAGATTGAAGTGTTATATGGTAAAGAAAATACGAAGACGATTATCAATAACTGTGGTGCTATTCTTTATTTAGGATCCAATGACTTAGACACGCTTAAGTACCTATCTGAGCGATCAGGGAAGCAAACTTTGAATGATCAGAATTATAGTGAGAGCAGAGGAAGAAATGCCAGCAGCTCTAAGCAGAACTCTAAAATTGGACGAGAACTGTTGACACCGCATGAGGTGGCCACGATTGGAACAACAGAAGCCCTACTCTTCCTATCCAAACAAAATGTCTTTCGAGATCATAAATTTAACCTGGATACGCATCCAAGAGCCAATCTCCTAAGTAATGGCCCAAACGATGACAATTGGTATCGGTATAAGCGCTATCTGAGTGATATTGATGAGTGGAAAGACCAGGTTGGGGAAGAAAATGTTATTCATATTGGGATTAAGGAAGTTGAGGAAGTTCCTCTCAGAGTGAGTTAGAAAGGATAAAGAATGAATACATTACCACAAAAACAATTTAAACGAATGAAGCGTGAAGTTGAGGAAGAAACTGCTCGAGGGATTGGTTATTTTGAAGGGATTTTAGAACATATCCCTTCTTACCCTCTGTCTGAAGCAGTAAAAGAGTTAGCTTTAGCTGGCTGGATTACTCCTCATACAGATGTCATCGATGTCCAGAATATGATTGTTACTGAATCTATAAAATGGATGAATTATCAAGATTTCAAAGAAGTTGCCCCCTACTTATTTTCATATCCTCGAGAGCAACGAGAGAAAGATATATTGGTTCGACCAGTGAAGATTTCCAGAGAGTACTTTGAGGAATTAAAGGCCAATGCAGAAGAATTATTTCACTTGAAACAAGACTTGCTTCAGGTTAATAATCAATTAGATGCTAAGATCCAGGAATTGGAGATGGATCAGCTACCAAATGGCGATCAGGTCATTGGAGTTGATCTGGAAGCTGAGGAGGTATTGTTACTACGAACTCCAGAAAATGCTCAGATTGAGGAGTGGGAGGTTCGTAAAGATGGCTTAATTACTGATTATCGTTCTAATCTTTCAGAATCAGCTCAAATTGTGGATTCTTTGTTTGAAATGAAAGATCCAAAGGTTGATACCATTCTTTTCGAAGAAGTAATCAACTATTCTAAGAGAACTTGGCCAGATTCGGAGCCAATACAACTTCCAGAAAGCATCAAGGAATTGTTGAATCAAGAAGCTAAGCTAGACCCTTCATATTACCAAATAGCGAGGTTTGAATCATTAAGACAAGCCTATATTTATGGGATGATTTCACCTAGCTTTCAAGAACAATTCTCTCAGTATTCAGATTTCGTTAGGAACTATGTAGAAGATAGAGAACAATATGAATTTTTTGACTATCGTACAGTAGCGGTCTCTCTAGCTCAGGAAATCTTAGTCCCTCGTTTAGACGATATTAATCAGATTATAAGCACTAACAATCAGGAGTTAATCATTCAAGAGGTCACTGGATATTCTCAGGGTGAAAGCTGGGAACTAGCTTATTTACGGGATACAAAGACGGAAGATAGAGAATCCGTTCGGTTCTATCTTGAAAGTGAGATTGGAGCTTGGTATAAGGGAAGTTTGACAGAGTTGGCTGTTATCCGATTTGATGATATTGATCTAGAGAAAGGATTTAATGGTCATCAGGAAGCCGTCTATCATATCGACGAGAACTGGTTAGTTCATGATAAGCTAGAACAAGCCCAACTCTATTTTCCTGATTTAAACCGTTTTGTAGTAGCCGAAGAACTTGAGAAAGAACATACACAAGATATAGTAGCAGAAAAAGAAGTGCCAGAATTTTCATTGTAGGGAGGTAACAGATGGCATTAAGCAAAGAGGAAGCCAAAAGATTATCTATTATTTCTGTTGCAGAGCAACTAGGCATAGAGTTAAAGCGTACAGGAAGCTATAGTTATACCTGGACAGAGCACGATTCATTTGTAATCGATGCAAGAAAAAATGAATTTCACTGGAATTCAAGAACTGAATTTGGAGATGTCATTCAGTTAGTTCAAACTATACGAGGTGTTTCTTACAAGGAGGCGATGCATTTTTTAGAAACTGGAGAATTTAAACAAGTTAATTCAGAAGCTCAGATGGCTCTAAAAGAGCCATTTCACTATAATTTGGAAAGATATGAGAATAAGGATTTTAGCGCCTCTAGAAGCTATTTAAAGGCACAGAGAGGCCTTTCAGATGATACGATTAATTTCTTTATTAGCCAGGGGAGTATGGCTGAGGCAACCCGAAAAAAAGGAGACTATTTTGAGCCTGTGATTGTCTTTAAATATAAAGACAACACGGGCTTTTTAGCTGGCGCTAGTCTCCAGGGGATAGTAGAGAATCGAGTGCACTATCCAGAACGTGGTCGCTTAAAACAAATTATGAGAAATTCAGACGGACAATTAGGATTTTTAATTGATATTGGCACCCCTAAACGTTTGGTATTTGCAGAAGCTCCAATCGATCTCATGAGCTACTATGAGCTTCATAAGGATACGCTTCAGGATGTCCGCTTAGTAGCTATGGATGGGATCAAAGATGGTATCATTAGTCGAAGATTTATGGAATTATATGCCGAGATGAACGGTAGATCCTATCAAGTGGATCAAAATGCTGGAAAAGCCCTTGAAACTGTCGCTAGAACAACGAATTATTTTAAAGATGGTCAGAATCAAGATATGATTACCTTGGCTGTAGATAATGATGCTGCAGGGCAGAATTTTATCACTCGATTGCAGGAGAAGGGGATTCCAGTCCAGATTGCGATTCCGCCTATCGTTCAGCTTAACCAGGAAAAGGAAGATTGGAATGATTTCCTGAAGAGGGGGAATGAAGCTCCTACGGAGCTGGCGCACGTTTACACAGCAGATGAAAAGTCCTGGCATTACCAGGGCTTTTTTGAGAAGGAAATAGCTCTTACAAAAGCGCAAGAGCTAACTGCAGATGATGTAAAAGCTTTTGTGTCAGATAGGCAATTGACAAGGGAAGAAGTCCGTCAAGAATATCAAACAATTATTAATCAAGAGAGAGGAAGAGAAAATACTATGTCAGAATTGTATGGGAATAGTAGTGATCATGAAGATGATTTAGTAAACAGTCATAAACAAGCTGATAGAGTCCTTATTCAACCGGAAACACAAACTATAATTGATTCTGGAGAGGTCAAACAATGGGCTAAACATCCAAATATCTACTTTGTAAAAGGGCTACGTTTTGTAGCTCTAGAACTGACAGAAGAAGGAAAATTTGAACAATCATCTCAATATCTCCCTAAAACGGAGGAGGAAAAAGAGGTGGTAAACAAGTTACTGTCTAAACAAAAAGATCAAGGTGAACTAGTCCTAGAAGATGATCAGAGTTCTGAATTGAACATAGATACTAGTAATTTATCCCCAGAAGATGCAGAATGGCTGAAGAAGAACTGGCATAATATTAGCTTTTCAGTGGAACCTAAAAAACAGATGGTCATTGATGGAGATAAAACGGTAATTTTTAAAAAGCCTTCCGCTCCTGGTGGAGATGCTTATGGAGCGCTGGAAGAAAATCAGAGCACAGAAAAAGCTCCTGAGAGTTCTCAGGAGCAAATGAATGATAGGACCAGTGGCGGCACGGGTTCTTTACAGCCTAAAGCTGAAGGCAGTACCTCACCTGTACTTGAAACAAGTACCTTTGAGCAAACTGTTACCAGTCACCCGACATCATCCTATCCTTACTTACAGTTTAGCACAAATTATGATAAAGTGCAACGGAGAATAGCGAATTATCATCCGATTACACCAGCGGATTTAAGACGCTTAAATCAATATGCGCCGTCTATCCAAAGTACAGCGTTCTGGTATTTAAATGAAGTGGCTGATAGTAAGATCAGCTTCGTTTATACGGATCATGGAGAGGAGAATGTACTTCAGGTGAATTTTCAAAAGGATAATTTTATCCATCTTTCAGGGATCAGACCTTTTGAAGAGGGAAAGGGAGCGGCAGATTTCCTAGATGATATTGCAAATGGTCAGGGACATTATGACGGTATATTGATTAGTGACGCAATTAAGAATAAATTGCAGGTTCTTCCTATGTTACGGGATATTTTAGATCCACAATCTTTTGTTTTAGATGATTTGAGAAGTGTTGAAAAACTTCACAATCTCAATATGAGTGAAGCTATTAAGGCAAAAGATGAAGATTTCTTACTACTGTTTAAAGATATTGGAGATGAAAAAATTCCAGCATCTCTTATGAAACTCAAGGGAGAGCTTGCAACTAATGTTAAATCGTTGGATGAAAAGATCATTCTAGGTGTTTATAGAGAAAGAGAAGGACACATTGAGCAACTTTCAATCAATGAGGAATATATTCAAGATGGTGGCAAAAAAATATTATCTGTCTTAAAAAATAAGCAGTATGAAGAACTCTCAAAAGAAAGGACTACCTACAATGTTCGCCTCCAATGGGCAGAAAAGCATGATGGTGGGCCAATTTTACCTTTTAGCGAAACAGCGTTGATTGATTATCAGTCTTTTGCAAAAGAGTTATATAAGCAAAATAATATCTATTACGACAAACATCATACGAGTGTAAGTGATCAAATTAACCAGGTAGAAGGTGCTTCCTATACACCTATTACAAAGGTTCAATTTGCTTTATACAGTCCTGACGGTGAACTGATTCAGGATAGCATCCGTTACAATATTGGTGAGGAGATTAATCCAATCGCTCATAAAGAAAGACTTGGTACACGAGAAATGAGAGAGCATCCAGAGCTGATGAAGATAGATGGGACATTATTTAATCAGTATCATCTGGAGAGATTAGCGAGTGAACTAGATATTTCTCAGTTCAGTTACGCTTTGGAAGATACTCCTTATGCCGATCAACTTTTATCCCAAGTACCTTATGGAGTGTTAGAAAACAGCCCGATTGGTTTTTCGGATAGTAGTCATGATAGTCGTCTAGGATTTATTTCTTTTGATGGAATGGATAGTGTTGAGGTCGAAAATTTATCTGCTTGGTTTGAGAAGTTGGGAGTTAGAGATTCGCCTCAAGAACAAGTAGCTCTTGTAGAAAAATGGCAAAAAGAAATTAAAGATTTATCAGAAAAAGTTGAACAAACCATCGAAAACATTCGAGATGAATTTGAAAAAACACAAGTCAAGAATTTGCAGGAGACACTAGATAATCCATACGAAAAAATTTATCAGTATAACCGAAAAGATGAGAGGGATCGTGATTTGGATGGTGATGGTATTTCCAATTCTGATGAGATGTTGCAAGGAACAGATCCATACAATGCTGCTTCTAACCTTCATAAAAAGCAGGAAGATCGAGAAAGAAGGGCAGATGTTGAAGTGGCTGCAGGGGCTATTATTACCGAAGCAGTTGCTACTAAAAGTTCAGAACAAACCATTTCCCAGCTGGTCGCAAATAAAGATACAAAAGCATTAGCTGAACACTTGAAAGAGGGAATGAAGAACTATTTGGACTCAGAACAGTTTAGATCGTTCTTGGATACGATGAGTAAGTTTCACAATTACTCACTTAACAATATTCATTTGCTGAAGATGCAGAATCCCAATGTCTCCCATGTTGCAAGTTTTAATAAATGGAAAACGGATTTTGATAGAACAGTCAAAAAGGGTTCTAAGGCTCTGAAAATTTGGGTTCCGTATCAAGTGAAAACTAAAATTTCTGCTAATCAAAACGAGTTGAGTTTTTCTCCATCAGAGAATGAAATGGAAGAGAAGGAAGTCACAGTTACTCGATTCAAGTTAGGGAATGTCTTTGATGTTTCTCAAACAGAAGGAAAAGAATTACCAAAAGCAATTAATGAATTGACTGGTTCTGTCAAAGATTATGAAGATTTATATCGAGCAGCTAAAGCAGTTTCGATGGATAATCAGGTTTCTATCAATTTTGAAGAAATTAAAAGAGAGGGCGCAAATGGTTATTACTCTCCAAATGAAAATCGAATAGTCATTTCAAAGGGATTAAAGGGACAAGAACATATTCTAAAAACAATTTTTCATGAAATGGCTCACTCAGATTTACACAGAGGAACTAATGCACAATATGGGGACGACCAATATCGTAAGCAAGAATTACAAGCTGAAAGTGTAGCCTATGTCGTAGCTAATCATTTTGGTTTTGATACTAGTAGTTACAGTTTTGGATATTTAGCTATCTGGGCGAAGGATAAAAATGGGTTTGAAGATATGGTTGAACAACTGCAGATTGTTCAGAAGGAAGCAAAAAGTTTGATTGATCGGATGGATGCTAAGTTAGAACTGGTGAAAAATAAAACTGTAACGAAAGATAAGTTTGCAGATAAACTGAAACAGGCAAAAGAAAAATCTGAGCAGTTAGGTAGTCAAAAGGCGGAGGCTGTAATGCAGGTGGAAGAAAAAAAGTCCCTGAGCAACCCTCAATAATGGAGGTACTAACTCGTCGGAAGAAAAACAAAAAAGGAGAAACAGAAGATGATTGAAAATCTAAGACAAGAAACTTTTGATATTTTGATGGAGATATTTTTTGAGGATGAGGCTACAGATTCGCCAAAAGTGAATGAAGTTAACCAGCATATTTCACGCAAAGAATGTCTCTACATTCTTCGTAGAGATATGCGAATTAAAACAACCTATGAACTAGAAGAAGTAGAAATGTATCCAGTTGCACTGAAAGAAATCGAGGAAATGAATGACGAAAGATTTGAGCAACTTAGAGATGAAATCTTAAAAATGAAGTTGATTGATGGGATGGATTTTCTGTTGGAAACGTTAAAAGTTTAATCAAACTTTTCTCCTCGAAATAAATAAATTCCTGCTTGCAGGGATTAGGGGATTGGGGATTTCCCCAAAAATTTAAAAAGTCAAGAATAGTCAGGTGTAGTACCCTGACTATCTTTGACCTTTTTAAAAACAGCGTTTGGGTACCCAAGTGCTATGCTTGCCAGAAGAAAAGGGGCTTAGCCCCTCAGTCAAAAAATACTAGAATAAAGGTGATGATTTTTGGAAAAAATAGAAAAACGAAAACGAATGATTCAGAAAAAAATCCGCTTGACGGAGGAAGAAGCTCGGTTCATTTCAACTAAAGTTACAGAATCTGGAATGGCAAACTTTAATTCTTTTGCCCGAATCATGTTGATTATGGGTGAAGTCAAAATTTTAAAATTTGATGAATTAAAAGAATTGCGTCAGGCCATTCATCGAATAGGAGTTAATGTCAACCAGATTGCAAAAAAGGTAAACGAAGATGACCAGGTTAGTCTAAATGAGTTGAGTCAGATTCTTGAGTTGCAAAAAGATTTGAAAGAGACAGTCAATCAATTTATTCAAAAACAAGAAAATCAAACAAAGGAACAAGACAGATGGTTGTAACAAAAGTCCTGCAGATAAAAGGAGTGGCTTCTTTGGGGCGCTCTACAAAATACATCGAGGACGAAGCAAAAACAGTCGAGCTGACCGATATAAAAAGTTTGACCAACGCTTTACGTTATATTGAGAATCCCTCAAAAACAAGTTTACTAGAGAAAGATAAACAACTAGAATTTCCAGCAGTGGTCAAAGATGGCCGAGTGGTTAAGCAGCTCGTTTCTACTTATGGTATCACAGATGCCAGCACAGCGACGGAAGAATTTCTTTTAACAAAAAAGAATGCGGCTCAGCGAAGAGGAACAAAAGAATTATCCGATATTCAAAATCCGAATCGAGTTTTAGCACATCACATCATCCAATCATTTTCTCCTGAAGACGATTTGAGTCCGCAAGAAATTCATGAAATTGGTCGCAAAACGATTTTAGAATTGACTGGTGGTCAACATGAATTTGTCATTGCCACACACATGGATAAGGGGCACATTCATAATCACATCATTTTCAATTCTACTAATTCTGTAACCTTAAATAAATTTCGCTGGCAGAAAGGAACGAAAAAAAGTTTAGAGAATATTTCAGATAAGTATGCGGATTTGGCTGGAGCAAAAATTCTAAAAGAGCAATTATGGACTAATAGAAAATCTTATCATGCCTATCGCAAAAAAAATTCTTTTCGTTATGAGATCAAATCCCGTTTAGATTTCCTTTTAAAACATTCAACATCATTAGAAGATTTCAAAACGAAGGCCCTAGCATTAAATCTTGTAGTTGATACTTCAGGGAAGGAAATAAAGTATCGTCTGAGTGATCGAGATCAAACCAGAAATATTCGGGATCGCACTTTGTCAAAAAAAGGAAATTATTCTTTAGAGAAAATTTCTGAGAAAGTGGTTGCCAATGAGGTGACTTTTTCTGTCGATGAAATTAAATCCGAATATGAAAAAATGGTAGCAGAACGAGAAGATGATTTTGAAATGAGAATCACAGTTGAAGAATGGCAGGTGATGGAAGAAACAAAAAATGGAATCTATCTTGAAATGGAATTTGGGATTAGAAATAAGGGAACCATTCTTATTCCAGCTCATCAGATTGAAAAATCAGAAGATGGATCTTATGAAATTTTTATCAGAAAGAATGACTTCTACTATTTTGTTAATCCTGAACACGCTGATAAGAATCGGTATATGAAGGGAGAAACAGTCGCTTCTCAGTTGTCGTATGATAACGGAGAAATGATTGTCCGGAAAAATCCGAAAATCTCCAGTTTGGATCAGCTTGTTCGTGAATATAATTATCTATCTGCTCATGGAGTGACAGAAGGACAGCAATTTGATGAATTGTTAAATCGTTTTGAAGAGGAACTGGAAGAAGTAGATAACTTGCTTGATAAACTAGATCAACGCTTGGGTGAGCTTAATAAAATTCAGTCTGCATTTCTTGCATTGGAATCAAGCGATCCTCAGGAAGTGAAACTAGCTATTGCTATTATGAAAGACTTGAGAGTAGATCCTAGCACTCGCAAAGCTGAGATTGATAAACTTGTTAAAGAGGCAACTTTTGAGCGCCAGGCTTTGTATCAACGGGTAGAATCAATTACAAAAGATTATAAGCTACATCAAGACATTGAGAAAAATGTGGAGCAGCGTAAGGATAGAGAAACTTCATTGTAAAAAAATAATTATAAATATAATTATAAACATATTGACAAATATAATTATAATGGTATAATAGAAATATAGAAAAATGGATGGAGAAATAGAATGAAGATTATCACATTTGCCGCTATAAAAGGTGGTGTTGGGAAAACGACTTTAACTTTTAATTATGGGGAATGGTTGGCTAAGAAAGGTCATAAGGTTCTCTTTATAGACTTAGACCATCAGTGTAATTTGACTCAGTGTTATAATATTTATGAGAGCAAGAATACAATTGCTAATGCTTTTAAAGGTGGCGATGTGGATATTAAGCAAGTCAAGGAAAATATTAGTCTAATTCCTGGTTCAGTTCAGCTTGACACGGTGGAAAGAGATCTGGAGAACAGCGATAAGAAAAATATGTTACTTTATCTTTGGCTAGAAGATAACTACGAAAAGAAGAAGTTGGATCAATTCGACTATATCTTGATTGATTGTAGGCCAGATTTTGCGACAGCTACTAAAAATGCTGTTGCGGTCAGTCACGCTATTATTAGTCCCTTGACTCCTTCGGAGTTTGGTTATAATGCTAAATTCAATTTATCAACTCGGTTAGAAGCATTCAGAAAGGATGTGATCGACTATCGTACCAGAGAATCATACATTACTGCTGAGTTATATTTCTTAGCAAATATGATCCGACCAAACTATGGTTCATCAAGAGAATTACTGGAAGCCTTGGGACTTGAAGCAAAAGAAAAGGGAACAGATAACCTTCTAGGGATTGTACCAGCAAAAGAGTTGTTCAATCATTCCACGATTGATAAAATCTCTATTGCAGATATGGAGGAAAATCCAGAGCTTTATCAAAAACACAAAAAGTTTTTCACTGAGCTGGAGCAGACTTTTTCAAAAATTTATGATACAATATAATTATATTTATAAACACAAATACAATTATAAATATAATTAGAAGGAGATTGTTATGGCATTCACACCAAAAGAAAAAGAGATTTCACAGATTATCGAAGCAACTCATCAACCTGAGCAGATTTCAGATGTAGCCAACTTTGAAAGCTTTGAACGCAAAAAGCAATTCCAGTTTACTTTGAAACCAAGCAATCGCCAAAAATTAGATAAAATTGCTAAAGCAGCCGGCGCAAAATCTGCATCAGATTACCTTGATAAACTTATCGAAAGTTTATCGATATAATTATAAATATAATTATAGTTATGATCAAAAAACCTTCCCAATAATAAGGGAAGGCTTTTATCTTTGCTGACAAAAAATATTTGAACTCCTGAACTAAAATCTCTATACTTTTTTATTATGATTTTAGTTGGGAGTGTTTTTATTTTGGATACAAAAATTATTGATGAAAGAGAATTTGTAGAGAAATTTAAAGATAAAAATTTACAAGAATTTCATAAATTTGTAAGTGACTATGACAACTATATCGCACCCACAATGAGAGCTAGAGGGTACAAATTTGTAAACTATGCTGAGAGAACCGTTACTTTTACGTTTGGCCAGGTAACTTTTTCAAGAAGGCGCTGGTATAAGAATGGAAAATGTAGAATTCCAGTAGATGAGAAGTTAGGTCTAGAGAAACGTATTGCCTATTCCAAAGAATTGCTATATCAGATCACTAAACTAGCTACAATGTTACCATATCGGAAAGTAGTGGAAGTCATTGAACTAATGTACCAGGTTTATATCACTAAAGACACGGTGTTAAAAGCAATAAAGCTAGCAAGTCAGTTGTTAAATGAGAAAGAAGATTATCGATTCTATAGCGATGAAGTACCTGTCAAAAAAATTGAGGCTCCTGTTATTTATCTTGAAGGAGATGGTGTCTGGATAAAGGTCAGTGGACGTGAAAAGGAACAACAGAATAAAGAGTTATCTCATTTTGTCATCCATACCGGAACGGAGGTGTACGGAAAGAGGAAAATTTTAAAAAATAAGGTCGAAATTGTGTCATCCAGTAATCGAACAGCAAGAAAAAGAGTAGTAGATTATATTTATAATCATTTTAAAATTACGTCAGATACTCTACTTGTGACAAATTCAGATATGGGTCACGGATATACTACACATTTATTTAAGGAAATATCACACGATCTAGGGATAAAGCATCATCAACATTTTTGGGATCGATACCATCTAAACAAAGAAATAAAAAAGTTGGTCAAACCGTATTCTGTAGAGCTACTAGAGCAATTTATGAAAGCCATAGATAGCCATTGCAAGAAGACACTGAACACAGCTATTGATACACTAGAATCACTCGTCCTACTTAATCAGAACGAAAAGAAGATTGATAATTTTAAGGTTTTTAAGAATAGAATCCTTGGAAATTTTAAATATACGCAACCTCCTGAACAGAGGAACCTAGATACAGCAAGTTTAGGAATTATGGAAAGTCAGCATCGTAAAATCAGTTATCGGATGAAAAATAGAGGAATGTATTGGTCATTAAATCATGCAGATGCTATGTCCCATCTTATTTTGTTGTCTTACAATCAAGAACTCCGAGATTTATTTTTTGGTAATTGGAGAAATGAATATGAAAAATACCACTCAGAAGGAATGAGTAGTGCAAAAGTACGCAAAAAGATCGATCAAGCTCCAAGAAGTTTAGGGACGATTGTAAATGCTTCTTGGAAGGGCCGAAAACAGAGAGATAAACAACGATTTGCAGGCAAAAAAATCAATAAATAAAATGTCATAAACTCAGTAAACTCTTGACTTATAGTAATAAAAATTGTATAATAATCTTATCAATAAAAAAAGAGGCACGCAGCAACGTACCTCTCATAAAGATAAACAATTGGGTCTTGTTTATCAGTAAGATTAATACTATCAGAAATTTTAGTAGATGTCAAGGCTGAGCAAGTAAAATTGTTTAGCCTTGTTTTTACATTTCCGTTTTTGATGTATTTTTTTACTACCTCAAAACTCTAGACACAAACTTTTACTGTAAATTTCTTTACTTTTTCTAGGAAATTTGGTAAACTGTATCTTGTGTGTAATGGACGCACAAAAATACAGTTTATCCGCTGAGGAAGTTTCCTCAAGATTGACAAAGATAGGAGAATAAAATGAATCCATTAATCCAAAGCTTGACAGAAGGTCAACTTCGTACTGATATCCCATCATTCCGTCCTGGTGACACTGTTCGTGTACACGCGAAAGTTGTCGAAGGTAACCGTGAACGTGTTCAGATCTTTGAAGGTGTCGTTATTGCACGTAAAGGTGCTGGCATCTCAGAAAACTACACAGTTCGTAAAATCTCTAACGGTGTAGGTGTTGAACGTATCTTCCCAATCCACACTCCACGTGTTGAAAAAATCGAAGTTGTTCGTTACGGTAAAGTACGTCGTGCGAAATTGTACTATTTGCGTGCTCTTCAAGGTAAAGCAGCTCGTATCAAAGAAATCCGTCGTTAATTCGACCAAAAAACTCTGCTCATTCGGCAGAGTTTTTCTCTAGCTCCCTTAGTTCAATGGATATAACAACTCCCTCCTAAGGAGTAGTTGCAGGTTCGATTCCTGCAGGGGGCAGTAATCAGACATCAAAAACCGCTCAGCAGAGCGGTTTTTGTCTATTCTGTCTATTCTTTCTACAACACCCAAGTTCGAATGGCATGAGCAACGCCAGATTCGTCATTAGATTTGGTGATGTATTTGGCGATTTTTTTGAGTTCTGGGTTTCCGTTTTCCATAACAACTGGGTTACCTACGACTTCGAGCATGGCACGGTCATTTTCTTCGTCTCCGATAGCCATGGTTTCATCTTTGGTCAATCCTAGTTTCTCAGCCAAGTGAGTAATAGCTGACCCCTTGTCTACATTCTTTTTAAGGAGCTCAAGGTAGAAAGGAGCAGATTTGTTGATGGAGTAGCGCTCATAAAATTCTGCAGGAATATTTTCAATAGCGGCATCCAGAATTTCAGGCTCATCGATAAACATACATTTGACGATTTCCTTATCAGACATTTCTTCAGGTGTACGATAGAAGATTGGCATGCTGACAAGGGTTGATTCGTGAACGGTATATTTTCCGATATTGCGATTAGCAGTATAGATGCCGTCCTTGGTAATAGCGTGCATATGGACACCGAGCTTGCGACTGAGAAATTCCATATCTAGATAATCTTCATAAGTCAAGGATTCGCTGATAATTTCATGTCCTGTAGCAGTTTCTTGAACAAGGGCACCGTTGAAGGTCACTACATAGTCACCTTCATCTCTTAATTTCAAGTCATCTAGAAGTTTGGCAACTCCTGCGATAGGACGTCCAGTTGCAATCATAACTTTGACACCAGCTTTTTTGGCATCTTGAATAGCGGCAAATACTTCAGGAGTGATTTCCTTCTTACTGTTGACAAGGGTTCCGTCGATATCGACAGCGATTAGTTTAATACTCATAAATTTCCTCTTTTAGCTTTTATTTGGTGTAAAATGATCATTTTCAATCAAGTGTAAAAATTGCTGGGTAATGCTTGCGAAGATGCTGTTTTGGTCTAACATTTCTTTCGGAAAATAAAAACGATTATCTCCGTGGCGACTGCCAGCAAGGGATTGAACGATAGGAGACAGGCTAGAGAGTTCTGCTAGTTCTCCATTTTTTTGTATAATCTCAATCTGCGTTCGTGGATTTTCAGATTCAGGACGATAGATATCATAAGGAAGGTCAAAGTTCTTATGAATAGCTGTGTAGTAGTCTGGATCAAAGCCGATATCTTCAACCAGTTTTCTCATAGATGCAAGCTGTTCTTGATCTTCTTGTGAAAAGGTAATGGATTTAAAGACCTTGCGATTGACAAAACGTTGTGACAGGTCTGCTAGTATCTTGTCAGGACTAGTCATCCAGAGCTGGAAATAGGTATTCATCACACCATCATCCAGAGCCAGATAGTCAGTCAAGGTCACATTCTTTTCGAAAAATGGCAGTAGATGCGGGGATGTCAGTGTAAAGAAGTCCTTATTATCTGGATAAAGTTCTTTAGCACGTTTCAAAAGATTCTGCAGAAGGACTTCCATAGCACGTGTAGCAGGATGGAAATAAACCTGCATATACATTTGATAGCGACTAAGAACATAGTCTTCGATGGCATGCATCCCGTTTCGTTGAAAGGCAATTCCGTTTTCGATAGGGCGAATAACTCGTAAGATACGTGTTAGGTCAAATTCCCCATAAGAAGCCCCTGTAAAATAGGAGTCACGTAAGAGATAGTCCATGCGATCTGCATCAATCTGACTGGAAATGAGTTGTACCACCTGCTTGTTAGGATAAGTATGGTCAATAACACTAGTTACCTTTTTGGGGAAATCTGGGGCTACCTGTAAGAGAACCTGATGAATTTCTGTCTCAGGGCTTTGGATAATTTCCTGCGTAATCGCCTCATGATCGGTATCAAAGAGATTTTCAAAAGTATGCGAATAGGCACCATGTCCTAGGTCATGAAGGAGGGCTGCAGTCATGGTTAGGAGGGACTCCGAAGGATCCCATTCTTTAGGATACTTTTCCTCAAAAATCTCGGTGATGCGTCGTGCAATCTCGTAAACACCCAGACAGTGAGAGAAACGACTATGTTCTCCACCATGAAAGGTATAACTGGATGTTCCGAGCTGCTTGATACGACGAAGCCGTTGAAATTCTTTGGTATTGATTAAGTCATAGATAATCTGATTATCAACATGGATATAATTGTGAACAGGGTCACGAAATACTTTTTCATTCATAAAACCATTATAGCAAAAAGCTACAGTTTTTGGTAAAATAGTAGGATAAGAGTGAAGAAAGAGGACTTGAAGTGAAGATTCGAATGAGAAATACCATCCAATTTGATGAACAATTGGAAGTGATTGACCAACTTTATGACGTTGAGTTACGTGAGAAAGGTGATTTTTCCTATCTCCTTTTTTACAATGAAGAGAAGGAAAAAGTGGTACTCAAGTTTAATGATACAGAGTTGGTGATGTCTCGATTTTCCAACCCTAAGACCATCATGCGTTTTCTGAAGGAAGCTGATAGTTTAGCCTATATTCCTACACCAATGGGGATACAGGAGTTTATCATCCAAACAAGCCATTATCAAGTTGATCAGCAAATGATTGAACTAGCCTATCAACTACAAAACAAAGAAGGAAATCCATTTGCGGACTATCGCTTAGAAATTACCTGGGAATAGAAAGTCGGTGGAGGAGAAATCGATAGACAAAGTCTCGATTTCCTAGTTCCAAATCAGCTAGCAGGCAAAATATTTTTACTAATAAAAAATGAGGTTGGGATTTTTATCCCAGCCTCTATTTGATATATAGTTCTTGATTTTTCAAGACAATTTCACGTACACTTGCAAATTTCTTAAGTTTTTTAAGATCTTCTGGATGAGTAACGAGGGTAATAACATATCCCTCTTTACCCATACGACCTGTACGTCCAGCACGGTGAGTATAGGTTTCAATATCTCTAGGGACGTCAAAGTTGAGCACACATTCCAGGCTATCAATGTCGATACCACGAGCTAGAAGGTCTGTCGCAAGAAGTAGTGTTAGCTGATTATCTTTGAATTTTTCTAAGATAACTTTTCTAAATTTGACGTTGACATCGCTAGCTAGTGAAACAGCTAAAACATCACGATACTGCAATTTTTCCTCGGCACTTCCAAGATCTGACAAGCTATTAAAGAAGACAAGTCCACGGAAGTCTTCGACATGTGCCAGTTTTCTAAGCATATCTACTCGATGACGTTGGTCTACTTGCATGTAGAAGTGTTGAATGTTGTCCAATTTTTGATCAGAGAGGTCGATGGTGCGCGTGTTAGGCGCAATCTTATCTTGGTCAAACTTGGTAGTGGCACTCATGTAGATGAGTTGGTGGTCACGAGGTGCGTAGTGGGTAATCTTTTCTACAAAGTGGATTTGAGAATCATCTAGCAACTGGTCGAATTCATCAAGAATGATTGTTTCCACGTTCATCATCTTGATCTTCTTTAATTTAATCAGTTCAAAGATACGGCCAGGAGTTCCAATCAGAATTTCTGGTCCTTTTTTAAGTCGTTCAATTTGGCGTTTCTGGCTCGAACCGGATAGAAATAGCTGAGCAGTTAAGCCAATTGCTTCACCCCAGGTTTTAGTTACCTCAAAAATCTGACCAGCCAGTTCAGTATTTGGTGCTAAAATCAATAGTTGTTGTGCTTTTTTCTTTTGGAGACGAAGAAGACTTGGTAGGAGATAAGCTAAAGTCTTACCTGTACCAGTTGGACTAACTCCAAGAAGGGTTTGACCATCTAAAATCGGATCAAAAATCTGAGTTTGAATGGGTGTGAATTCTTGAAAGCCGAGTTGTTCGGTTAGCTCTAGCCATTCTGTAGGTAGTTTGGTTTTCATTTTTCTGCCTCAAATCTAATGCCAGCAGTCTGGCGCATGGTGTAAATTAGGTTATGGACGTGTGATGCATCCTCTAACCAAGCTTGGTAAATTTCTGGGTTTGGCTGCTTGATCATGTTAGCAAAAGCAGCGATCTCCTCAGTCATGGTATGAGGTGCCTGCTGAATAGGTAGATGTGTTTCATTACCTTGATGATCTGTGAAAATAGCTGAGCGGACATGTTCAATAGTGTTGAGCGTCAAGGTTCCATCTGTTGTATATATTTCACAAGGCAGATTAGAAGTAATATTTTTACCAGCCTTGATATGAACTTGATATTCAGGATAAGATAAGATACCATCTCCATTTAAATCAACGGTGTTGTCAAGTTGCTGAGCTTGATAGGTCGCATCAAGTGCCTTTCCAAACAAGCGAACCGCAGCATAGATCGGATAAATTCCTAAGTCCATGAGAGCCCCACCAGCAAAACGGTCTGAAAATACATTCGGAGTGTTTCCGGAAAGAAGGGCTGGCATCTTAGAAGAATACTTGGCATAGTTGAGGTCTGCACCTAAAACTTGCTTGTCTGCTAAGAAGTTTTTAATAACGGTGAAGGCTTCCTCATGATAGTTTCTTGCTGCTTCAAAGATAAAACATTGATTTTCTTGAGCTATTTCAACTAAATCCTGCCATTCTTGTGGTTGAGTCACCGCTGGTTTTTCAAGGATAACATGTTTAGCTGATGCTAGAGCAAGCTTGGCTTGAGTATAATGCAGAGAATTGGGACTTGCGATATAGACAATATCAAAATCAGACTGGAAGAAATCCTCTAAATTATCAAATAGACTAACATCTGTATAGGAACTAGCAAATTGCTGAGCAGTAGTGAGCTTTCTTGAATAAACAGCCACTAACTGGAATTCCTGACTAGTATGAGCAGCTTCTATAAAGTGGTGACTGATTGCACCAGTACCGATAATACCGAGTTTAAGCATGAAATCTCCTTTTCTACAAGTAATGACTGCTTTCATTATATCACAGATAGACTAAACTAGCCAAAGGGAGACAATTCTTTTATTTGACACTTCGAATTTTCCTCAAAAAATGGTACAATAGATTCAGAAAAAATAGGAGTGTAGTATGAGATTATTACCTATGAGAAAAATTTCTCGTCATTCAAAAAGATTGGCGCTTTTTTTGACTTTTTGTGCGGGTTATGTAGATGCCTATACCTTTATCATACGTGGGAATACTCTAGTTGCAGGTCAAACAGGGAATGTCGTTTTCCTTTCCGTTGGTCTCATTCAAGATAATGTTTCAGATGCCAGTGCCAAGGTAATGACCTTGATTTCCTTCATGGTGGGTGTCTTCCTTTTGACAGTCTATAAAGAAAAGTTGAGGATTGTAAGAAAACCAATTCTATCCCTTATTCCACTAGCAATTTTATCTTTAATAATAGGATTTGTTCCCTTGACGGTTGATAATATATATATAGTACCACCGTTAGCATTTTGTATGGGACTTGTAACAACAGCTTTCGGAGAAGTTTCAGGCATTGCATACAATAATGCTTTTATGACCGGAAATATCAAACGAACCATGTTAGCATTTGGCGAATATGTTCGCACAAAACATACACCTTTTTTAAGAGAAGGACTCATCTTTGTTAGCTTGCTGTCGAGTTTTGTTATTGGGGTTGTTATATCAGCTTATCTGAGTATTTTTTATGAAGAAAAAACAATTTTAGGGATTCCAATCATGATGAGTATTTTTTATCTAAGTATGCTTTTTGCATCTTGGAGGAAAAAAATAAGAGAAAAAGTTTAAATTCGATAATAAATACTTGTCAAAAACTAGGAATCATGCTATACTTGAAGAGTTGACTATGCACAGTCCTGTGCAACCGCACGAACATCGTTGCTCGTCGTATAACAAATTTAAACTTCGTCATTATGGCCTTGTCTAACATAAGTTATGTCTTCGGCTCAATTCCTAGTTTATTCTTTGTTATACTTAGAGCTCTTCTTTTAAGTGGTTCGTCCCACGATGCTAGGCGAGTCTTCACAAAAATACGGGGAAACCCTAAAAAATCATAGGAGGTGCATAATGAGCACATACGCAATTATCAAAACTGGCGGAAAACAAGTTAAAGTTGAAGTTGGTCAAGCAATCTACGTTGAAAAATTGAACGTTGAAGCTGGTCAAGAAGTTACTTTTAACGAAGTTGTTCTTGTTGGTGGTGAAAACACTGTTGTCGGAACTCCACTTGTTGCTGGAGCTACTGTAGTTGGAACTGTTGAAAAACAAGGAAAACAAAAGAAAGTTGTTACTTACAAGTACAAACCTAAAAAAGGTAGCCACCGTAAACAAGGTCACCGTCAACCATATACAAAAGTTGTCATCAACGCAATCAACGCTTAATTTTAAGGAGAACACATGATACAAGCAGTCTTTGAGAGAGCCGAAGATGGCGAGCTGAGGAGTGCGGAAATTACTGGACACGCCGAGAGTGGCGAATACGGCTTTGATGTCGTGTGTGCATCGGTTTCTACGCTTGCCATTAACTTTATCAATTCGATTGAGAAATTTGCAGGCTATGAACCAATCTTAGAATTAAACGAAGATGAAGGTGGCTATCTGATGGTTGAAATTCCTAGAGACCTTCCTTCACACCAGAGAGAAATGACGCAGTTATTTTTTGAATCATTTTTCTTAGGTATGGCAACCTTATCGGAGGACTCTTCTGAGTTCGTCCAAACCAGAGTTATCACAGAAAACTAACACGGAGGAAAACATTATGTTAAAAATGACTCTTAATAACTTGCAACTTTTCGCCCACAAAAAAGGTGGAGGTTCTACATCAAACGGACGCGATTCACAAGCAAAACGTCTTGGAGCTAAAGCAGCTGACGGACAAACTGTAACAGGTGGATCAATCCTTTACCGTCAACGTGGTACACACATCTATCCAGGTGTAAACGTTGGACGTGGTGGAGACGATACTTTGTTCGCTAAAGTTGAAGGCGTAGTACGCTTTGAACGTAAAGGTCGCGATAAAAAACAAGTTTCTGTTTACCCAATCGCAAAATAAAAAGGTCCAGTGAACCTTTTTATCCCGAGCCTTGAAATGAAAAGGCGAGGAAGCTAGAAGTAGCATTAAATAAGGCTTTCCGAGTTTTCGGAGAGCCTATTTTTTTGTTTTGGTACCCATTTTGGTATCCAGAATGATTTTTATGTAAAATTTTTGTACAATATCATCGGTTTATACTCAATGAAAATCAAAGAGCAAACTAGGAAACTAGCCGCAGGCTGTACTTGAGTACGGCAAGGCGACGTTGACGCGGTTTGAATTTGATTTTCGAAGAGTATTAATTTCTTATTTTATAAAAGTGTATATACTAACGCATATACTTATAAAGCAAGTCTTTCTTTAACAAATCACTAACTAAAAATGTACAGTAAAAATTTTGTTGCAAGCTTTAAAAATACAGGTGAGGAAGATTTTTAACTATATTTGATAAGTATGATAATTCTAACTGATATAACCACAGTTATCGTCTTTAATATCATGATAGTTCTGGGCTTAATTTTTTATAGGATTGGCTATTAGTAAGAAATATGGTATAATATAGGGTGAGACCTTCTTAATAAATAGTGAAAGAGTATAAAATGAAAAAAATTGTCATTAACGGCGGGAGACCATTGAAAGGTGAAATTACAATCAGTGGTGCTAAAAATAGTGTCGTTGCCTTGATTCCTGCCATTATTTTATCAGATGATATTGTGATTTTGGATTGTGTTCCAGACATCTCTGATGTAGCTAGTCTTATTGAGATTATGGAAATCATGGGAGCTAGTGTCAAGCGTTATGACGATGTTCTTGAGATTGATCCTCGTGGTGTTCAAAATAAACCAATGCCTTATGGTAAAATTAATAGCTTGCGTGCGTCTTATTATTTCTATGGTAGTCTTTTAGGACGTTTTGGTGAAGCAACTGTAGGTTTGCCTGGAGGGTGTGACCTAGGACCACGTCCGATTGATTTGCATTTAAAAGCATTTGAAGCTATGGGAGCTAAGACAACCTACGAGGGAGATAATATGAATCTCTCAACCCAAGGATCAAGTCTACATGGTGCACATATCTATATGGATACTGTTAGTGTTGGTGCAACAATCAATACGATGCTAGCAGCAGTAAAAGCTAAAGGTCGAACAGTTATTGAAAATGCTGCTCGCGAACCTGAAATCATTGATGTGGCTACATTATTAAACAATATGGGAGCTCACATTCGTGGAGCAGGTACGGATATGATTACAATCGATGGTGTGGATAGCTTGCACGGAACACGTCACCAAGTCATCCCAGACCGTATTGAAGCAGGTACATATATTTCAATGGCAGCTGCAGTAGGTCATGGGATTCGAATTAATAATGTACTTTATGAGCATTTAGAAGGATTTATTGCTAAACTTGAAGAAATGGGTGTTCACATGACTATTTCTGAAGACAGTATTTTCGTCGAAGAGCAAACAAATCTAAAGGCTGTTAATATCAAAACAGCTCCTTATCCAGGTTTCGCAACAGATCTTCAACAGCCTATTACTCCTTTGCTATTAAAAGCAGAAGGTCGTGGCACATTGATTGATACAATCTATGAAAAACGTGTCAATCATGTTTTTGAATTAGCCAAAATGAATGCAGATATTTCAACAACAAACGACCACATCCTTTATAAGGGTGGAAATCCTTTGCAGGGTGCAAAAGTTAAGGCGACAGACCTACGTGCTGGAGCTGCCTTGGTTATTGCTGGCTTGATGGCTGAAGGAAAAACAGAGATTACCAATGTAGAATTCATCCTTCGAGGCTACTCGAATATTATCGAAAAATTGCGTAATCTTGGAGCAGATATTGAGCTAATCGAAGATTAGCACTTTGAGGATTGCAATGAATATCTGGACTAAATTAGCAAAATTTTCTTTCTATGAGACGGAACGTTTATATTTCCGTCCCTTCTTTTTTACAGATGTAGATGATTTTCATCAACTTGCATCAGATCCTGAAAATCTCCAATTTATCTTTCCTGCACAAGCAAGTATTGAAGAAAGTCAGTATGCTCTTGCCAATTATTTTATGAAATCACCTTTGGGGATTTGGGCTATTTGTGATAAAAAAGAGCAACGGATGATTGGAGCTATCAAGTTTGAAAAACTTGATGAAATTAAGAAAGAAGCAGAAATTGGCTATTTTTTAAAGAAAGACTATTGGTCTCAGGGGTATATGACTGAAGCAGTTACCAAATTACGAGATTTATCCATGAACGAGTTTGCCTTGAAGCAACTTTCGATTGTGACACATCTAGAAAATGTTGCTAGTCAGAAAGTAGCAGAAAAATCAAATTTTGTTCTTTATCGTCATTTTAAAGGTAGCGATCGTTATACCCGAAAGATGCGGGATTATCTAGAATTCCGTTATACAAAAGGAAATCTAAATGAGTAAACACCAAGAAATATTAGCCTACTTGGAAGAATTACCAGTTGGGAAGCGTGTCAGTGTTCGTAGTATTTCAAATCGACTAGGAGTAAGTGATGGTACGGCATATCGGGCTATCAAAGAAGCTGAAAATAGGGGACTTGTTGAAACACGTCCTCGAAGTGGAACAGTACGTGTAAAGTCAAAAAAAGTAGCTATTGAGAAATTAACGTTCGCAGAAATTGCAGAAGTTACAGGCTCAGAAGTTTTAGCTGGTCAAGCTGGATTGGATAGAGAATTTAGTAAATTCTCCATTGGGGCGATGACTGAAAAGAATATTCTTTCTTATCTTCATGATGGCGGCTTACTTATCGTAGGAGATCGAACACGTATTCAGTTATTAGCACTTGAAAATGAAAATGCTGTCTTGGTAACAGGTGGATTTGAAGTTCATGAAGATGTTTTAAACCATGCTAATAAAAAAAATATTCCAGTATTGCGCAGTAAGCATGATACATTTACAATTGCGACTATGATCAACAGAGCTTTGTCCAACGTTCAGATTAAGACAGATATTTTAACGGTTGAAAAAATCTATCGTACCAGTCATGAATATGGATTTCTACAGGAAACGGATACTGTCAAAGATTATCTAGACTTGGTTCGTAAGAATAGAACGAGCCGTTTCCCTGTCATCAATCAGCATCAGGTCGTTGTTGGTGTAGTTACTATGCGTGATGCTGGAGATAAATCACCTGGTACAACGATAGATAAGGTCATGACAAGGACAGTCTACATGACTGGTTTAGCGACGAATATCGCTAATGTTAGCCAGAGAATGATTGCTGAAGACTTTGAAATGGTGCCTGTTGTGAGAAGTAATCAAACTTTACTTGGTGTTATTACTAGACGGGATGTCATGGAAAAGATGAGTCGCTCTCAAGTTTCAGCATTACCAACATTTTCAGAACAGGTTGGTCAGAAGTTATCTTACCACCATGATGAAGTTGTCATTACGGTTGAACCATTTATGTTGGAAAAAAATGGAGTCCTTGCAAATGGAGTTCTTTCAGAAATTTTGACCCATATGACGCAGGATCTGGTCGTGAATAGCGGACGTAATCTCATCATTGAACAGATGCTGATTTACTTTTTACAGGCTGTTCAGATCGATGATATCTTGCGGATTCAGGCTAGAATTATTCACCATACGAGAAGGTCAGCCATTATCGACTATGATATTTATATCAATCATCAAATCGTATCAAAAGCAAATGTTACTGTAAAAATTAATTAAAACTAGGAGAAAACATGATTACATTAAAATCAGCTAGAGAAATCGAAGCAATGGATAAGGCTGGCGATTTTCTTGCCAGTATTCACATCGGTTTGCGTGACATCATCAAACCAGGTGTAGATATGTGGGAAGTAGAAGAATATGTGCGTCGTCGTTGTAAAGAAGAAAATTTCCTCCCTCTTCAAATTGGTGTTGATGGGGCAATGATGGATTATCCATACGCAACTTGTTGTTCGCTTAATGACGAAGTAGCCCATGCTTTTCCACGCCACTATATTTTGAAGGAAGGCGATTTGCTGAAGGTAGATATGGTTCTTGGTGGGCCAATCGCTAAGTCTGACCTCAATGTTTCTAAACTCAACTTTAATAACGTTGAGCAGATGAAAAAATATACTCAAAACTTTACGGGCGGCTTGGCAGATTCTTGTTGGGCTTACGCTGTTGGAAAACCATCAGAAGAAATTAAAAACTTGATGGATGTTACCAAAGAAGCTATGTATAAGGGAATTGAGCAGGCTGTTGTAGGAAATCGTATTGGAGATATTGGAGCTGCTATTCAGGAATATGCTGAAAGTCGTGGTTACGGAGTTGTTCGTGATCTTGTAGGACACGGAGTTGGTCCAACTATGCATGAAGAACCAATGGTGCCTAACTATGGTATCACAGGTCGTGGTCTCCGCCTTCGTGAAGGCATGGTCTTAACCATTGAGCCTATGATCAATACAGGTGATTGGGAAATCGATACAGATATGAAAACAGGCTGGGCACATAAAACTATCGACGGTGGTCTATCATGTCAGTACGAGCATCAGTTTGTTATTACAAAAGATGGGCCTGTAATTTTGACAAGTCAAGGTGAAGAGGGAACTTATTAATCAAAAAAGGAGCTGAGCTCCTTTTTTTGATTCTCTCAAGTTGAAAATAAATTTACGTAGCAGATATCTTACAAACGTTTTCTTTTATAGTAAAATAAAAGATGACTATATGAAAGAAGGTTCTTAATTGGAAAGTATTTTATTTTTTATTTCTGTCTTTATAGCTGGGGTCTTGTCATTCTTTTCTCCCTGTATCTTTCCCTTGTTACCAGTCTACGCAGGTGTTCTGCTAGATGATCAAGAGGAGTCAAAGACATTTCGTTTTTTGGGTAAAGATGTTGCCTGGTCAGGATTGATTCGTACCCTCTGTTTTATTGCGGGTATCTCTCTCATTTTCTTTATTCTTGGATTTGGAGCAGGATTCCTTGGGAATTTACTTTATGCTGACTGGTTCCGTTATGTCATGGGAATCATGATTATTATACTGGGATTGCATCAGATGGAAATTCTTCATCTACAAAAATTAGAGGTACAAAAAACAGTAACATTTAATCAAAAACAGTCTAGTAAATATCTGTCGGTCTTTTTACTGGGTATCAGCTTCAGCTTTGGTTGGACTCCATGTATTGGTCCAGTTTTAAGTTCTGTTTTAGCACTGGCTGCCTCGGGAGGAAATGGAGCTCTTCAGGGGGCCTTATTAACCCTTATCTATACTCTCGGAATGGCGCTTCCATTTTTAGTATTGGCCTTAGCATCAGGTCTTATTATGCCCTATTTTAGTAAAATCAAATCTCACATACTTTTATTGAAGAAAATTGGTGGTTTATTGATCATTCTCATGGGAATTTTATTAATGTTGGGACAGTTAAATGTCTTATCTGGAATATTAGGATAAAAGGAGTTATCTATGAAAAAAATTATCTATTTTGGACTTAGTTTCTTGTCTCTCTTTCTTCTGATTGCTTGTGGCAAGGAAGAGAAAAAATCAAGTCCACAAAATCAATCAAATCAGACACAACAAGCTCCTGTGAAGCAAGTAGCAATTGGAGCAGAAGCACCAGATTTCACCCTCCAATCGATGGATGGAAAAGAAGTCAAATTATCTGATTATAAAGGTAAAAAAGTTTATCTTAAATTTTGGGCATCTTGGTGCGGACCATGCAAGAAGAGTATGCCAGAATTGATGGAGCTTGCTGCAAAAGAAGATCGTGATTTCGAAATATTATCTGTTATTGCACCAGGCCTTCAAGGTGAAAAAACTGTAGATCAATTTCCAAAGTGGTTTGAGGACCAAGGCTATAAAGACATTCCCGTTTTATATGATACAAAAGGATCTGTTTTTCAAGCCTATCAAATTCGTAGTATCCCTACAGAGTATTTAATTGATTCACAGGGTAAAATTGCTAAGATTCAATTAGGGGCAATTAGTAACGCAGATGCTGAAGCAGCTTTTGCTCAAATGAATTAGAGTTATAAAAATGTCTAGACAAACTGTCTAGACATTTTTTCTAACTTAAATTAGTTTTTTGAAGCTGCTTGGAATTCAGGGTTTTTCCAAGATTCATCAATAATAGCTTGCAATTCTTTTGCTGAAGCTTGCATTTTTTGAGTTTCAGCATCGTTCAATGGGATGTTTACTGGACGAACGATACCGTGTGCACCAACGATAGCTGGTTGACCGATAAAGACGTTTTCAACTCCGTATTGACCTTCTTGGAATACTGAAAGTGGAAGAACTGCATTTTCATCATCAAGGATAGCTTTTGTGATACGAGCAAGGGCTACTGCGATACCGTAGTATGTTGCACCTTTTTTGTTGATGATTGAGTAAGCAGCGTCACGAACTGAGATGAAGAGTTCAACAAGGTCTGCTTCATTCAAGTCACGGTTAGCTTGCAACCATTGTTCCAATTTAACACCGGCAACGTTAGCGTGTGACCAAACGGCAAATTCTGAGTCACCGTGCTCACCCATGATGTAGGCGTGAACTGAACGAGCATCAACACCAATAGTTTCAGCAAGTGCTTGACGGAAACGAGCTGAGTCAAGTGAAGTACCTGAACCGATAACACGTTCTTTAGGGAATCCTGAGAATTTCCAAGTTGAGTAAGTCAAAACGTCAACTGGGTTAGCAGCAACAAGGAAGATACCGTCGAAACCAGACGCAACAACTTGTTCAACGATTGATTTGTTGATAGCAAGGTTTTTACCAACAAGGTCAAGACGAGTTTCACCTGGTTTTTGTGGAGCACCAGCAGTGATAACTACAAGGTCAGCGTCCGCACAGTCTTCATACTTAGCTGCATAAATTTTCTTAGGTGAAGTAAAAGCAAGCGCGTGGCTAAGGTCTTCAGCATCACCAACAGCTTTTTCAAACAATTGAGGAATTTCAATGATACCAAGTTCTTGTGCAATTCCTTGGTTAACAAGAGCAAAAGCGTATGATGATCCTACGGCACCGTCACCGACAAGGATAACTTTTTTGTGTTGTTTAGTTAATGTCATTTGTCTAAACATCTCCTTCATTTTTTAAGGGCTTCCCCTGTTTAATTCAATTCTATCACTTTTAAATAGCTTTGTCACGGATATAACATCCACTTGACTATGTAAACGTTTTAGTCGTATTGTAACACTGAAATAAGAGACAAACTATGGTATAATATATCTAGTTACTAATAGTGAAATGAGGCATTTGTTAATGCAAGATAAAAATTTAGTGAATGTCAATCTGACTAAGGAGATGAAGACTAGCTTTATCGACTATGCCATGAGTGTAATCGTATCGCGTGCTCTTCCTGATGTTCGTGATGGGTTGAAACCTGTTCATCGTCGTATTTTGTACGGAATGAACGAATTAGGAGTTACGCCTGATAAACCTCATAAGAAATCTGCCCGTATTACAGGGGACGTAATGGGTAAATACCACCCACACGGGGATTTATCTATCTATGAAGCTATGGTTCGTATGGCTCAATGGTGGAGCTACCGCTACATGCTTGTAGATGGGCACGGTAACTTTGGTTCTATGGACGGTGATGGTGCTGCCGCGCAACGTTATACCGAAGCACGTATGAGCAAGATTGCTCTTGAAATGCTTCGCGATATCAATAAAAATACCGTTGATTTTGTTGATAACTATGATGCCAACGAGCGCGAACCTGTTGTTTTACCAGCTCGTTTCCCTAATCTTTTGGTCAATGGTGCCACTGGTATTGCAGTTGGTATGGCGACCAATATTCCACCTCATAATTTGGGTGAAACCATTGATGCTGTTAAACTCGTCATGGATAATCCTGAAGTTACAACCAAAGATTTGATGGAAGTTTTACCTGGTCCAGACTTCCCAACTGGTGCCCTAGTTATGGGTAAATCAGGTATTCATAAGGCGTATGAGACTGGTAAGGGATCTATTGTTCTTCGTTCTCGTACGGAAATTGAAGAAACTAAAACAGGTCGCGAACGTATCGTTGTTACTGAATTCCCATATATGGTCAACAAAACCAAAGTGCATGAACATATCGTGCGTCTGGTTCAAGAGAAACGTATTGAAGGAATTACAGCTGTTCGTGATGAATCTAATCGTGAAGGTGTTCGCTTTGTTATCGAAGTGAAGCGTGATGCCTCTGCCAATGTTATCTTGAACAACTTGTTCAAAATGACTCAAATGCAAACTAGCTTTGGATTTAACATGCTGGCTATCCAGAATGGTGTACCAAAGATTCTCTCTCTTCGTCAAATCTTGGATGCTTATATTGAGCACCAAAAAGAAGTGGTGACTCGTCGTACTCAATTTGACAAAGAGAAAGCTGAAGCGCGTGCACACATCTTAGAAGGTTTGTTAATTGCTCTGGACCACATTGACGAAGTCATTCGTATCATTCGTGCTAGTGAAACGGATGCAGAAGCCCAAACTGAATTGATGTGCAAGTTTAAGTTATCTGAACGTCAAAGTCAAGCAATTCTCGATATGCGTCTTCGTCGTTTGACCGGTTTGGAACGTGACAAGATTCAGTCGGAATATGATGAGCTTATTGCTTTGATTGCTGACTTGGCAGACATTCTTGCAAAACCAGAACGTGTAGCGCAAATCATCAAGGACGAATTGGATGAGGTCAAACGTAAGTTTGGCGATCCACGTCGTACTGAGTTGATGGTTGGTGAAGTCTTGACGCTTGAAGATGAAGACTTGATTGAAGAGTCTGATGTTCTCATCACTCTATCAAATAAAGGTTATATCAAACGTTTGGACCAAGACGAATTTACAGCTCAAAAACGTGGTGGACGTGGCGTTCAAGGAACTGGAGTTAAGGACGATGACTTTGTACGTGAATTGGTTTCAACCAGCACTCACGATTATTTGCTATTCTTTACTAATACAGGACGGGTTTATCGTCTTAAGGGGTATGAAATTCCAGAGTATGGTCGCACTGCTAAGGGCTTGCCAGTCGTCAATCTTTTGAAACTAGACGAAGGTGAAAGCATTCAAACTATTATCAATGTTGAATCAGAACGTAGTGATGATGCTTACCTATTCTTTACAACTCGTGCTGGTATTGTTAAAAGAACCAGCGTTAAAGAATTCGCAAACATTCGTCAAAATGGTCTCAAAGCCTTGAATCTGAAAGATGAGGATGAGTTGATTAATGTCTTACTAACTGAAAAAGACACGGATATCATCATCGGAACCAAATTAGGTTATGCAGTTCGTTTCAATCAGTCTTCAGTTCGTAGTATGAGTCGTATCGCCACTGGTGTTAAAGGGGTAAACCTTCGTGAAGGTGATGCAGTAGTAGGAGCGAGAGTGATCACTGACCAAGATGAAGTCCTTATCATAACTGAAAAAGGATACGGTAAGCGCACAGTTGCGACTGAATACCCAACAAAAGGTCGTGCCGGTAAGGGAATGAAAACAGCCAATGTTACTGAAAAAAATGGTCCTCTGGCTGGCCTCTTAACAGTAAACGGTGACGAAGACTTGATGATTATCACTGACACAGGTGTCATGATTCGAACAAATGTAGCTAATATTTCACAAACGGGGCGTTCAACTATGGGAGTAAAAGTGATGCGTCTAGATCAAGATGCTAAGATTGTGACTTTTACAAGTGTTGCAGCAGCAGAAAAAGAAGAAGTTGGGGCAGAACAGGAAACAGAAAGTGAAGCATAATGTCTCAAAAAAAGAATAAAAGTAAAAAAAATAAACGTAAGAATCTACTGATTAACATACTGGCAGGATTCCTGATCTTGTTATCTATCGCTTTAATCTTCAATGCCAATATTCGTGATATGTTCATGATTTGGAACACTAATAAGTATCAGGTCAGTCAAGTAACTAAGGAAGAGATTGAAGAGAACAAAGAAACAGAAGGAAATTTCGATTTTGATTCTGTAAAATCACTTTCCTCGGAGGCAGTCCTATCAGCTCAGTGGAATTCTCAGCAACTTCCAGTAATCGGAGGGATTGCCATTCCAGAGCTTGAAATGAACCTACCAATATTTAAGGGACTCGATAATGTTAACCTCTTTTATGGTGCTGGGACAATGAAAGCCAATCAGGTAATGGGGGAAGGAAATTATTCTCTAGCAAGTCACCGTATCTTTGCAGGTGAAAATGCAGATAAGAAATTATTCTCTCCTCTTGCTCGCGCTGAGAAAGGGATGAAAATTTATCTCACTGATAAAGAGAAAGTCTATACATACGAGATTGAAGAAGTTAAAATTGTAACTCCTGATCGCGTAGATGTAATTGACGAACGTGATGGGATTAAAGAGATTACCTTGGTAACCTGTGAAGATGCTAATGCAGTTGAGAGAATTATCGTTAAAGGGAATTTGACAGAGATAAAATCTTATGCAGAAACTCCATCAGATATCTTAGAAGCCTTTAATAAACCCTATAAACAATTTTATGAATAGTAGAAGAGGTTGGGACAAAAGAGCCCGACCTCATTTTTTATTAGCAATCAAACTTTGACGCGGTAGCTGATTGAACTTTTTGTTCGTCTTTTAGACTCAAAAAAACTCCTAATCATCCTCGCGGGGCTGGGACTACGAAATCGAGACTTTGTCTATCGATTTCTGTCCAACCGCCTTTTCTTGTCAATTTCAGAAAATAGATAGGAAAAAGACTTTTCAATTTTGGTAAAAAGTAGTATAATGTTTCTATTATAGAAATTTTTAGAAAATTCCGAAAGAGGTTTGTTATGGGATACACAGTTGCTGTTGTCGGCGCTACAGGTGCCGTTGGTGCTCAAATGATCAAAATGTTGGAAGAATCAACTCTTCCTATCGATAAGATTCGTTACCTTGCGTCTGCACGTTCTGCAGGAAAGGTTTTGCAATTCAAAGGTCAAGATGTGACCATCGAAGAAACAACAGAAGATGCTTTTGAAGGGGTTGATATAGCTCTCTTCTCAGCTGGTGGATCAACTTCTGCAAAATACGCACCTTATGCTGTAAAAGCAGGAGCAGTCGTCGTAGATAACACTTCTTACTTCCGTCAAAATCCAGATGTACCATTGGTTGTTCCTGAAGTGAATGCCCATGCCCTTGATGCTCACAACGGAATCATCTCTTGTCCTAACTGTTCAACAATTCAAATGATGGTGGCTCTTGAGCCAGTTCGTCAAAAATGGGGCTTAGAACGTATCATTGTATCAACTTATCAAGCAGTTTCAGGTGCTGGTATGGGAGCAATTCTTGAAACCCAACGTGAGCTTCGTGAAGTCTTGAATGACGGTGTTAATCCACGTGATGTGCATGCGGAAATCTTGCCTTCAGGTGGAGATAAGAAACACTATCCAATCGCCTTCAATGCTCTTCCACAAATTGATGTCTTCACTGATAATGACTACACTTACGAAGAAATGAAGATGACCAATGAAACCAAGAAAATCATGGAAGACGATAGCATTGCCGTATCAGCAACATGTGTACGTATTCCAGTTTTGTCAGCTCACTCTGAGTCAGTCTATATTGAAACAAAAGAAGTAGCACCAATCGAAGAAGTGAAAGCAGCTATTGCTGCCTTCCCAGGTGCAGTTCTTGAAGATGATGTTGCTCACCAAATCTACCCTCAAGCAGTAAATGCTGTTGGTTCACGTGATACATTCGTTGGACGTATCCGTAAAGACTTGGATGCAGAAAAAGGTATTCATATGTGGGTAGTATCTGATAATCTTCTTAAAGGTGCAGCTTGGAACTCAGTTCAAATCGCAGAAACACTTCACGAACGTGGTCTAGTACGCCCAACAGCTGAATTAAAATTTGAATTGAAATAATGTGTAGGAGTTCATTTGAACTCCTTCTTTAAAATAGAGAGGTGTTTTGTATGTCTTATCAAGATTTAAAAGATTGTAAAATTATCACGGCCTTTATTACTCCTTTTCATGAAGATGGGTCAATCAATTTCGATGCCATTCCAAAATTGATTGAACATTTATTAGCACATCATACAGACGGAATTCTCCTAGCAGGAACTACTGCTGAGAGTCCGACTCTAACTCACGATGAGGAGTTGCAGTTGTTTGCGGCTGTTCAAAAGGTTGTCAACGGACGAGTTCCTTTAATCGCTGGTGTTGGTACTAATGATACACGTGACTCTATTGAGTTTGTCAAAGAGGTAGCAGAGTTTGGCGGTTTTGCGGCTGGTCTTGCGATTGTTCCTTACTATAACAAACCATCCCAAGAAGGTATGTATCAACACTTTAAAGCTATTGCAGATGCTTCTGATTTGCCAATTATTATTTATAACATTCCAGGTCGTGTAGTTGTAGAAATGACTCCAGATACCTTACTTCGTTTGGCGGAACATCCAAATATCATTGGTGTTAAGGAATGTACCAGCCTTGCCAATATGGCTTACTTGATTGAGCATAAGCCAGAAGAATTCTTGGTATACACTGGTGAGGATGGAGATGCCTTCCATGCTATGAACCTTGGTGCAGACGGAGTTATATCTGTTGCTTCCCACACAAATGGGGATGAGATGCATGAAATGTTCACTGCAATCGAAGAAAGTGATATGAAGAAAGCGGCAGCTATTCAACGTAAATTTATTCCTAAAGTTAATGCTCTATTCTCTTACCCGAGTCCGGCACCTGTTAAGGCAGTACTCAACTATATGGGATTCGAAGCAGGGCCAACTCGTCTACCTTTGGTTCCTGCGCCTGAAGAGGATGCTAAACGCATTATCAAGGTTGTTATTGATGGGGATTACGAAGCAACCAAGGCAACTGTCACCGGAGTTCTTCGTCCTGATTACTAAAATTTTCATAATTAATAATAGAAACTTTCTAAACAAGTCAATTTGTTGGGAAGTTTTTTTCTTTTTTTACGAATAAATAGATAGAGAGAAAAATAAGGAGTCTATCATGAAAATTAAGATTGATAATTTTGAGATTTATAAGTTGAAACAAGCAGGTCTAAGTAATCAACAAGTTCTAAAGGTACTTCAATATGGAGAAATCTATGATCAGGAATTGACTTTAGAGACCATCGCAGAAGCTTCAGAGTGTAGAAATCCAGTGGTTTTTATGGAACGTTACCATAAACTCACCTTTGAAAGTATGGAGAGATTAAGAAGTGACTTTGAAAAATTTCCCTCATTTTCCATCCTAGACGATGTCTATCCCTTTGCTCTCAGTGAAATCTATGATGCTCCAGTATTATTATTTTATAAGGGAGATTTAAATCTTTTAAAGTTGCCTAAGATTGCAGTTGTAGGCAGTCGCTCTTGTAGTCAAACAGGGACAAAATCAGTCCGTAAGGTTATTGAAGAACTGGAGAATGAGCTGGTGATTGTGAGTGGGCTTGCTAGAGGAATTGATACGGCAGCGCATATGTCTATTCTTCAAGGTGGTGGAAAAACAATTGCAGTTATAGGGACTGGCTTGGATGTCTATTATCCTCGATCTAATAAACGACTGCAGGACTACATCGGTGAATATCATTTGCTACTGAGTGAATATGGACCTGGTGAAGAACCCTTAAAATATCACTTTCCAGCACGAAATCGGATTATTGCTGGCCTATGTATGGGTGTTATCGTTGCTGAGGCAAAGATGAGATCTGGTAGTTTGATTACCTGTGAGCGAGCTATGGAAGAAGGAAGAGATGTTTTTGCTATTCCAGGTAGCATTTTAGACGGTCGTTCAGATGGTTGTCATCACTTGGTTCAAGAAGGCGCAAAACTTGTTTCGAGTGGTCAGGATGTGCTAGCAGAATTTGAATTTTAAGAACTAGCAAGGTTTTATCGGTTAAACTTTTCCTCTATATATAAGAGTTAAGTCTTGACAGGTTTTTAAAAATGGTTTACACTTTATAAAGTTTATTACTTTGAAAAGGTGTGATACTGTGGCTACGGCAACAAAGAAAAAAAAATCAACAGTTAAAAAAAATCTAGTAATCGTGGAGTCGCCTGCAAAGGCGAAAACGATTGAGAAATACCTGGGTAGAAATTATAAGGTTTTAGCCAGTGTTGGTCATATTCGTGATTTGAAAAAATCCAGTATGTCAGTCGATGTAGAAAATAATTATGAACCCCAATATATCAATATTCGTGGGAAAGGTCCTCTGATCAATGACTTGAAAAAAGAAGCTAAAAAAGCTAGTAAAGTCTTTCTCGCAAGTGACCCGGACCGTGAAGGAGAAGCAATTTCTTGGCATTTGGCTCATATTCTGAATCTAGATGAAAATGATGCTAACCGTGTTGTTTTCAACGAGATTACAAAAGATGCAGTAAAAAATGCTTTTAAAGAACCTCGTAAAATTGATATGGATTTGGTGGATGCCCAACAAGCCCGTCGTGTCTTGGACCGCTTGGTAGGTTATTCTATTTCACCAATTTTATGGAAAAAGGTCAAGAAGGGCTTATCAGCTGGCCGTGTTCAGTCTGTTGCGCTCAAGTTAATCATTGACCGTGAAAATGAGATCAATGCTTTTCAACCAGAAGAATATTGGACTATTGATGGAGTCTTCAAAAAGGGGACTAAGCAATTCCAAGCATCCTTCTATGGAATGAATGGCAAGAAGATGAAATTGACTAGTAATGAAGAGGTCAAAGAAGTCTTGTCTCACCTATCTAGCAAAGACTTTACAGTTGATCAGGTAGATAAAAAAGAACGCAAGCGTAACGCTCCACTACCTTATACTACCTCAACTATGCAGATGGATGCAGCTAACAAGATCAATTTCCGTACTCGAAAGACCATGATGGTTGCCCAGCAACTCTATGAAGGGATTAATATTGGTACGGGTGTCCAAGGTTTGATCACCTATATGCGTACAGACTCGACTCGTATCAGTCCAGTTGCACAAAATGAAGCTGCAAGCTACATCAATGAACGTTTTGGTAGTAAGTATTCTAAGCATGGTAGCAAAATCAAAAATGCTACTGGTGCTCAAGATGCCCATGAGGCTATTCGCCCATCAAGTGTCTTTAACACGCCAGAAAAAATTGCTAAATACTTAGACAAAGACCAACTAAAACTCTATACCCTTATCTGGAACCGTTTTGTAGCGAGTCAGATGACTGGTGCCATCTTTGATACCATGGCTGTTAAGCTCTCTCAAAATGGAGTTCAATTTGCAGCAAATGGTAGTCAAGTTAAGTTTGATGGTTACTTGGCCATTTACAATGACTCAGATAAGAATAAGATGTTGCCAGACATGGCAGTTGGTGATGTGGTCAAACAGGTCAATAGTAAACCTGAGCAGCACTTCACTCAACCACCAGCTCGATATTCGGAAGCAACACTGATTAAGACCTTGGAAGAAAATGGTGTTGGACGTCCATCAACTTATGCACCCACTATTGAAACTATTCAAAAGCGCTATTATGTGCGTTTGGCAGCCAAGCGTTTTGAACCGACAGAGTTGGGAGAAATTGTCAACAAACTGATTGTTGAATACTTCCCAGATATCGTCAATGTAACCTTTACAGCTGAAATGGAAGGTAAACTAGATGATGTCGAAGTCGGTAAAGAACAATGGCAACGAGTCATTGATGAATTTTACAAACCCTTCTCTAAAGAGGTTGCCAAAGCCGAAGAGGAAATGGAAAAAATCCAGATCAAGGATGAACCAGCTGGATTTGATTGTGAAGTGTGTGGCAGTCCAATGGTCATTAAACTTGGTCGTTTTGGTAAGTTCTACGCTTGTAGCAATTTCCCAGATTGCCGTCATACACAGGCTATCGTGAAAGAGATTGGTGTTGAGTGTCCAAGCTGTCATCAAGGACAAATTATTGAACGAAAAACTAAGCGTAATCGTATCTTCTATGGTTGCAATCGCTATCCAGAGTGTGAATTCACTTCTTGGGACAAGCCTGTAGGGCGAGATTGTCCAAAATGTGGAAACTTCCTCATGGAGAAAAAAGTCCGTGGTGGCGGTAAGCAAATCGTTTGTAGCAATGGTGATTACGAAGAAGAAAAAATCAAATAAAAAAATGAGTCCTGAAAGTAAATTTCAGGCTCTTTTTAGTAAAAGCTTGACAAAATTCATCATTGTATGCGAAACTAGAAGAAGATTATTTTATACTCAACGAAAATCAAAGAGCAAACTAGGAAGCTAGCCGCAGGCTGTACTTGAGTACGGTAAGGCGACGCTGACGTGGTTTGAATTTGATTTTCAAAGAGTATTAACTAGGAGAAGTTATGCGTATTATCTATCTGATTATTGGATTTCTGTCATTAGCTCTGGCTATTGTTGGAGTTGTCTTGCCCTTGTTGCCTACGACACCTTTTCTTCTGTTGTCTATTGCTTGTTTTTCAAAAAGTTCCAAGCGTTTTGAAGACTGGCTTTATCATACCAAACTTTATCAGACTTACGTAGCGGACTTTCGTGAGACCAAGTCTATTGCGCGTGAACGTAAGAAAAAGATTATTGTATCAATTTATATCTTGATGGGAATTTCCATTTATTTTGCGCCTCTTTTACCAGTCAAAATCGGTTTGGGATGTTTAACCATCTTTATTACCTACTATCTTTTTAAGGTGATTCCTGATAAAGAATAGCTTTAATAAGTAACGATTTCCCTTGATAAAAATAAAAACATATTCAAAATAATATGATATAATAAATTTAAACTAATCTTCAAGGAGAATCAAATGATTTACGAATTTTGTGCTGAAAATGTAACCTTGCTTGAAAAAGCTATGCAGGCAGGAGCTCGCCGCATCGAGCTCTGTGATAATCTAGCAGTTGGTGGAACAACTCCAAGCTACGGAGTGACAAAGGCAGCTGTGGAACTGGGGGCCGACTACGATACGACCATTATGACTATGATTCGCCCGCGTGGTGGTGATTTTGTCTACAATGATTTAGAAGTTGCTATCATGCTTGAGGATATTGCTCTGACTGCTCAAGCAGGTAGCCAAGGCGTTGTCTTTGGTGCATTGACTGCTGATAAGAAGTTGGACAAGGCCAATCTTGAAAAATTGATTGCTGCATCTAAAGGTATGGAAATTGTTTTCCATATGGCCTTTGATGAATTGAGCGAACAGGATCAGTTGGAAGCTATTGATTGGCTCAGCCAAGCTGGAGTGGCACGCATTCTGACTCGTGCTGGTGTATCTGGCGATTCTCTGGAGAAACGTTTTGCGAACTATCACAGAATCCTAGAACACGCTGCAGGAAAAATTGAAATTTTACCTGGTGGAGGGATTGACATGGACAACCGTCAAACCTTTATCGACCAACTGGGTGTGACACAATTACATGGAACTAAGGTTGTCTTTTAAAAAATAGAAAGGAACTGCTAGCTTTTGGTAGCAGTTTTCGCTTATGTTTGAAATTTTTAAAGCTTATCAGTTTAATAGTAAAAAGGCCAAAGAGTATGGATTTGTAGAAAATCAAGGCGTATGGACCCATAGTTCGACTATCTTGCAGGGAGACTTTCTCATGATGGTTACAGTTGAGGATGGAGTCTTAGGTTTTCAAGTTTATGACCAAGAAACTGGTGATCTCTATCCACAAGTTCATATGACCAGTATGAGAGGGACATTTGTAGGAAGTGTCCGTGAAGCCTGCTTAGAAGTTCTTTATGAAATCCGAAAGTCTTGTTTTGATGTGCAGGATTTTATCTATCCTCAGACCAAGAGAATCATGACTCGTGTTCAAGAAAAGTATGAAAATCAATTAGAATATCTATGGGAGAAATCCCCTGATACAGCTGTTTTGCGCCATGAGGGTAATCAAAAGTGGTATGCGGTTCTTATGAAGATTTCTTGGGATAAGCTTGAAAAGGGCAGAGAAGGATTAGTGGAAGCAATCAATCTCAAACATGATCAAGTATCTGATTTGTTGGTAAAAAAAGGGATTTATCCAGCCTTTCATATGAACAAGCGCTACTGGATTAGTGTGCCACTGGATGATAGTTTATCAGATGAAGAGATGCTAGAATTGATCGAAAAAAGCTGGAACTTGACCTTGAAAAAGTAATTATATTTACTTGATTTTTCAAATACTTTCAATTAGCAAAATATTCTTTACTGAAGAAATTTTCAGAAAATATTGGATTTTTTCTTGACATGTGTTTTTTCCTATGCTAAAATACTAAACAAGATATCAAACGAAGGAGAAAGTCAAACATGAAAACAGCTAAGTTTAATCAATTTGCTTTGTTGTTGAGGTACTCGGGCTAGTGCAGAAGCATTAGTCCTGTTTGGCTTACCAAGCGGGAGTAAATCAACATCTCGCTTGGAACTCCGAGCGAGATGTTTTTTTAAACCAAATTTAGAAAAGGGGAAATCTTATGAGAACAGTTGAATTTCTAGATACTAGCCTTCGAGATGGTGAGCAGACACCAGGTGTCAATTTTTCAATAAAGGAAAAGGTTGCTATAGCAAAACAGCTAGAGAAATGGGGAATTTCGGCAATTGAAGCTGGTTTTCCAGCAGCTAGTCCTGACTCATTTACTGCAGTTCAGGAAATTGCAAAAGTCTTGAAGAAAACAGCGGTGACTGGTTTAGCTCGCTCTGTTAAATCAGATATTGACGCTTGTTATGAAGCACTTAAGGATGCTAAGTATCCACAAATCCATGTTTTTATCGCTACTAGTCCTATCCATCGTGAATTTAAGTTGAATAAAAGCAAAGAGGAAATTTTGGAAGCTATTAAAGAGCATGTTTCCTATGCACGTTGTAAATTTGAAGTGGTAGAATTCTCTCCTGAAGACGCGACTAGAACTGAGCTGGACTTTCTCCTACAAGTCGTTCAAACAGCGGTAGATGCAGGGGCAACCTATATCAATATTCCTGACACGGTTGGTTTTACCACACCAGAGGAATATGGGAATATCTTCAAGTATCTGATTGACAATGTACAAACAGACCGTCAGATTATCTATTCGCCTCACTGTCACGATGACCTTGGAATGGCAGTTGCAAATAGCCTTGCTGCTGTTAAAAATGGGGCAGGACGAGTTGAAGGAACCATTAACGGTATTGGAGAACGAGCTGGGAATGCTGCTTTAGAAGAAATAGCAGTAGCCCTCAATATTCGCCAAGATTATTATCAAGCAGAGACAAGTATCGTCCTAAACGAAACCATCAATACGTCAGAAATGGTTTCTCGCTTCTCAGGTATCCCAGTTCCTAAAAACAAAGCCGTCGTTGGAGGCAATGCCTTCTCTCACGAATCTGGTATTCACCAAGATGGAGTTCTTAAAAATCCTCTCACTTATGAGATTATCACCCCTGAATTGGTCGGTGTTAAGAGTAATAGCCTTCCACTTGGAAAATTGTCCGGTCGCCATGCCTTTGTTGAGAAACTAAGAGAATTGGCCCTAGATTTTACTGAAGAGGACATCAAACCACTCTTCGCTAAGTTCAAGGCACTGGCCGACAAGAAACAAGAAATCACAGATGCAGATATTAGAGCTTTGGTAGCTGGAACTATGGTTGAAAATCCAGAAGGCTTCCACTTTGATGATTTACAACTGCAAACTCATGCTGATAATGACATTGAAGCGCTCGTTAGCCTAGCTAATATGGAGGGTGAGAAGGTCGAATTTAATGCGACAGGGCAAGGATCAGTTGAGGCTATCTTTAATGCTATCGACAAGTTCTTCAACCAATCTGTTCGCTTGGTGTCCTACACTATTGACGCAGTGACAGATGGAATCGATGCTCAAGCTCGGGTTTTGGTCACTGTTGAAAACAGAGATACAGAGACAATCTTTAACGCAGCAGGTCTTGATTTCGATGTGTTGAAGGCTTCGGCTATTGCCTACATCAATGCTAATACCTTTGTTCAAAAGGAGAATGCTGGTGAGATGGGACGCAGTGTTTCCTATCGTGACATGCCTAGTGTGTAAAGGAGAATGCTATGACAAAGAAAATAGTAGCTCTAGCAGGGGACGGAATCGGTCCAGAAATCATGGAGGCCGGTTTAGAAGTTCTGGAAGCTATAGCTAAAAAAACAGCCTTTGATTATGAAATAGACAGACGACCTTTTGGAGGTGCAGGTATTGATGCAGTAGGACATCCATTGCCAGCTGAAACTTTAAAGGCTGCTAGAGAAGCAGATGCCATTTTGCTAGCAGCTATCGGCAGTCCCCAGTATGATGGGGCTCCAGTTCGACCTGAACAAGGGCTTTTGGCTCTCCGCAAGGAACTTAATCTCTATGCCAATATTCGTCCAGTTAAAATCTTTGAGAGTCTCAAGCATTTGTCACCTCTCAAACCCGAACGAATAGCTGGTGTGGACTTTGTTGTGGTGCGTGAGCTGACAGGCGGGATTTACTTTGGGGATCATATACTTGAGGAGCGAAAAGCGCGTGATATCAACGATTATAGCTATGAGGAGGTAGAGCGGATTGTTCGTAAAGCCTTTGAAATCGCAAGAAGTCGGAGAAAAATCCTTACCAGTATTGATAAGCAAAATGTTTTGGCAACATCAAAACTCTGGCGGAAAGTGGCTGAAGAAGTCGCGAAAGATTTCCCCGATGTAACCCTGGAGCACCAGCTGGTCGACTCGGCTGCCATGCTCATGATTACAGATCCATCCAAATTTGATGTTATTGTGACAGAGAATCTTTTCGGAGATATCTTATCTGATGAATCAAGTGTTCTATCAGGTACACTCGGGGTTATGCCATCAGCCAGTCACTCTGAGAATGGACCGAGTCTCTATGAACCTATTCATGGTTCGGCGCCTGATATAGCAGGCCTAGGAATCGCCAACCCTATTTCTATGATTTTATCAGTTGCTATGATGTTGCGAGATAGTTTTGGGCGATATGAGGATGCTAAACGTATCGAAGATGCAGTTGAAGCAACTTTAGGTGCCGGAATTTTAACGAGAGATATAGGAGGACAGGCTTCGACCAAGGAAATGACGGAAGCCATTATCGCAAGACTATGAAACTAAACGAAGGAATTACTTTTACCCTCCTGATTTGGAATCTCATCATTTTCTTGATATATGGCATTGACAAATTTAAGGCAAGAAGAGATGCTTGGCGAATACCTGAAAAATATTTATTATCATTTGCATTCTTATGTGGTGGCTTTGGTGCTTGGTTGGCAGGAATCGTTTTTCATCACAAGACTAGAAAATGGTATTTTAAAATAGTTTGGTTTCTAGGAATGGTGACCACGCTAGTAGCCTTATATTTTATTTGGAGGTAATGGATGGCAGGAAAATCGATTTTTGATAAATTATGGGACCTCCATGTGATTACAGGAGAAGAAGGACAGCCTCAACTCATGTATGTAGATCAGCACTATATTCACGAGGTGACCAGTCCTCAAGCTTTTCAAGGATTGCGAGATGCAGGACGTAGATTGAGACGACCGGATTTAACATTTGGTACCTTTGACCATAATGTCCCGACGGTTAATATTTATGATATTCGAGATGTAATATCCAAGGCTCAAATTGATAAGTTGGCAGAAAATGTTGAGGAATTCGGAATTGAACATGCTGCCCACGGTTCAGAAAAACAAGGTATCGTTCACATGGTTGGTCCAGAAACAGGAAGAACACAACCAGGAAAATTTATCGTCTGTGGTGATAGCCATACTGCAACTCACGGAGCTTTTGGAGCGATTGCCTTCGGTATTGGAACCAGTGAGGTCGAACATGTCTTTGCTACTCAAACCATTTGGCAAGTTAAGCCCAAGAAAATGTTGGTAGAATTTACTGGTGTCCCTAAAAAAGGAGTCTATTCCAAGGATTTTATCTTAGCCTTGATTGCCAAGTACGGTGTTGCTTGTGGTGTTGGCTACGTGGTGGAGTATCGAGGTCAGGCTATTGATGCACTGAGCATGGAAGAGCGAATGACCATCTGCAATATGTCCATTGAGTTTGGCTCTAAGATGGGAATTATGAATCCAGATCAGACCACTTTTGACTATTTAAAGGGACGAGAGTGTGTACCCAAAGATTTTGATGCAGCAGTAGCTGATTGGAAAAGGCTTGTTAGCGACGACGATGCCGTTTATGATAAGGTTATCCGGATGGATGTCTCAGACTTGGCTCCCATGGTAACCTGGGGAACCAATCCTGCTATGGGGGTTGGTTTTGACAGTAGTTTCCCAGAAATTAAGGATATGAATGATGAACGAGCCTACAATTACATGGATTTGGAGCCTGGTCAAAAGCCAGCAGATATTGAATTAGGCTATATCTTTATAGGTTCATGTACCAATGCTCGGCTCAGTGACTTGCAACTGGCTGCTCGATTTGTCGAAGGGAAGAAGATTGCCCCTAACTTAACAGCTATTGTGGTACCTGGTTCTCGACCAGTCAAGCGAGCTGCTGAAAAGTTGGGCTTGGATAAGGTTTTCCAAGATGCTGGTTTTGAGTGGAGAGACCCAGGTTGCTCCATGTGCCTAGGAATGAATCCTGACAAAGTACCAGATGGTGTTCACTGTGCCTCAACCAGTAACCGCAACTTTGAAGATCGACAAGGATTTGGCGCTAAGACCCATCTCTGTAGTCCAGCCATGGCAGCAGCAGCAGCTATTGCAGGGCGCTTCGTAGATGTTCGACAAATGCCAGAAGCCCAGTAAGGAGAGGATATGGAAAAATTTACTGTTTATACAGGAACGACTGTTCCTCTTATGAATGATAATATTGATACCGACCAAATTCTACCCAAGCAGTTTCTGAAATTGATTGACAAGAAAGGTTTTGGTAAATATCTCATGTATGCTTGGCGTTATCTGGACGATAAGTACACTGAGGATCCAGACTTTGTCTTTAACCGACCAGAATATCGCAGGGCGAGTATTCTCATCACAGGAGATAACTTTGGGGCTGGTTCCTCTAGGGAACACGCAGCTTGGGCGCTAGCAGACTATGGTTTTAAGGTCGTAATTGCAGGATCTTTTGGAGATATTCATTACAATAATGAACTCAATAATGGCATGTTACCCATTGTTCAACCTAGGGAAGTTAGAGAAAAACTCGCCCAGCTCCAACCAACTGACCAAGTGACGGTTGACTTGGAACAACAAAAAATCATCTCACCAATTGGAGAATTCACTTTTGAAATCGATAGTGAACGGAAACACAAACTCTTAAGTGGTTTGGATGATATCGGTATTACCTTGCAGTATGAAGATTTGATTGCTGCTTATGAAAAACAACGACCAGCCTACTGGCAGGATTAGAAGAAAAATAGAAAAGGAAATAGAACTATGACAAAACACATTCAATGGAACGGAACACTTTCACAAGAAGGTTATGACATTTTAAAAGGTGAAGGCGGATGTATCGTTTGTCCTACTAAGGTTGGTTACATCATCATGACTAGCGATAAGGCTGGACTTGAGCGTAAGTTTGAAGCCAAAGAACGTAATCGTAACAAACCAGGCGTAGTCCTCTGTGGTAGTATGGATGAGCTTCGCGCTTTAGCACAGCTAAATCCTGAAATTGAAGCCTTCTATCAAAAACATTGGGACGAAGATATTCTCCTCGGTTGTATCCTTCCATGGAAACCAGAAGCCTTTGAGAAATTGAAAGCATACGGTGATGGCCGTGAAGAACTCATGACCGACGTGCGTGGAACGAGCTGTTTCGTTATCAAGTTTGGTAAAGCTGGTGAACAATTGGCTGCTAAACTCTGGGAAGAAGGAAAAATGGTCTACGCTTCATCTGCAAATCCTTCTGGAAAAGGAAATCGTGGTAAGGTTGAAGGAATCGGAGAACGTATCGAAGGAGCAGTGGACCTTGTTATCGAGGCAGACGACTACGTGGCATCAATCCAACCTGACAAAACGATTGAAACTCGCTACGAGCAAGGTGTGATGGTCTCCATGGTAGATAAAGACGGCAAGCTTATCCCAGAACAAGGAGGAGCATGCTCAATTTCACCAGCACCAGTTGTGATCCGTAAAGGACTTGACATTGATAAAATCATGATGCATCTATCAGACACCTTTAACTCATGGGACTACCGTCAGGGTGAATATTATTAATATAGAAAAGAAGTCTAGTGTTAAGAGACATTGAAGCTCCTAACGCTGGGCTTTTTCTTTAGAAATTCTTTTCATTTTTTATAGGATATGATATTCTATATATGAAATGTGTGTTAAGATAGTTATTAAAAATATTTACACTAACAAATAATATTTAGAGCCTTTAATAATTATTTAATAAGCGAGGTAAAGCATTATGATATCTGAATCAACTTTTATTGATAGAATAAAAAAAGAATTCCCAGATGCAATTGAAAATCAAACAAAAAGTTATATTTCTTTTCAGGTTAAAAATAGGAAAGGGAAGTTACAAAATTTTATAGAGATTAATTTTCAAAATAAAGGAATAAAGATTGCCGTTCTCTCTAAGAGTCTTCATGATTCAGATATTTTGTTGTTTAATAAGAAGCCTGATTCATTCGGTTGGACACTTGATGCTGAGTATTTTATTGAGAATGAAAATTCATTAAATGAGATTTTACCTTTTATAAACAAATCTTATGAATTTGTAAAAAGTGGAATTAAATCAGAGTGTTATAAAGTCTTCAAAGAATTTTTGTCTAAATTTGTGAATCAAGCAAATATCTATAATTCAAAAGATATAGAAATTAAACGTTCTCAAAAATTAGATGGAGCTGAATATATTTACCCTGCTCTGACTATTGAGGGTATTCCGTACAAAGTTGAAATGCTTAACACAGGTCATTTTGGTCCAAAGAGTGGTAATGGATATATTAAATCACCTTACTTTGGATATCGGCTGAGTGACATGGATAACTCATGGATAAATATAAGGTGTGGTTTTCAGAGATTTAAACTCACAGAATTTAAAATAGTAAAATGGTATAGTAATAATCGAGATGAAGATTTAGATTATAAATACTTTGTCAAGGACTTAGAGTTGGAATCAACTGCTGAACCTAACGATATTTTAAAAGAGTTTTATGATAATTTCACTAGTTTTTATAGAGAATCAGAAAAGGAAGAGATAAACATGTCAGAAAATATCAACGAGTATAAGAATATCTTATTACAATCCAAAAACCTCATTCTCCGCGGTGCTCCTGGCACAGGAAAAACTTATCTTGCTAAAGAAATTGCTAAAGAATTAACGGATGGCAACGAAGATCAAATCGGCTTTGTACAGTTTCATCCATCTTATGATTATACGGATTTTGTTGAGGGTTTAAGACCGGATTCAAATGAGGATGGCAGTATATTTTTTAAATTAAAAGAAGGTATTTTTAAGAAGTTTTGTCAGAATGCTATAGATTCTAAGAAGATTGGAGGTCAAGATAATTTTGATGAAGCTTGGGATCTTTATCTTGAGTATGTAAATAACAGAGATGAAAAAGAATATTTGACAGAATTTTCCTATCTAACAGTAAATAGTCGAAATAATTTTAATATCAATTATGAAACTAAAGCTCAAGGAACTGTCTTAACAAAATCTTATGTTTATGAACTATATAAAGATGAAAACTATCTGAAACAGCCCTATTATCATAACCAAGGAAAAAAAGTCCTTGAAACTTTAAAGAAAAGATTTGGTTTGAAAGACTATATTTCTCCAGAAGAGGTTGAAACAGACAAGAATTTTGTCTTCATCATCGATGAGATCAATCGTGGGGAGATTTCTAAGATTTTTGGCGAACTCTTTTTCTCTATCGACCCTGGCTATCGTGGCGAAAAGGGAAGTATTTCTACTCAGTATGCTAACTTACACAAGACGGATGATAAATTTTATATCCCAGAAAATGTCTACATCATCGGAACCATGAATGATATTGATCGCTCAGTGGATACCTTTGATTTTGCTATGCGTCGTCGTTTTCGTTTTGTTGAAGTTACTGCTGAAAGTCAACTTGGTATGCTTGATGAGGTGCTTGGTAATAAAGCTCAAGAAGCTAAAATTCGTCTAAGAAACTTGAATGCTGAAATTGAAAAAGTTCAGGAGTTAAATAGTCATTATCATATCGGTCCAAGTTATTTCCTTAAACTGAAGGATGTAGATTTTAACTATGAATTACTCTGGTCTGATTATCTGAAACCACTCTTAGAAGATTACTTGCGCGGTTCTTACGAGGAAGTTGAAATTCTAGAAAATTTGAAAAAGGCCTTTGACAAGACAAGCAATGAGCAAAAAAATCAGGTAGTTACTGACAACAATGAAGGCGATGGAAATGAAAATGCGGATCACTGATAATCAGCATAAGATTATTAAAGAAGACTTTGTTGCAGAATATCCCAAAATAAGCCAACTTCTCTTAGATAGAACACTAAATAATCTTTCTCAAGAAGATAATATCTTTATTTTTCCAAATGACCTACAATATTCTCCAGATTTGGATAAGGATCAAAAAATCTTAGAAACTGTCAATCAGGAAATAAAGACAGGAAATATCATTGGATTTCTTGGCTACGGCCAGGAGAGATTAACCATTTCTTCTCGCTTTTCAAACGAAAGTGATGACTATTTTTTACATTATCTTTTGCAAAAGGTTCTTCATATCAATCTCACTAGTTTAGATGTTGCTTTATCGCGTGAAGATAGACTCTATCAACTTTTGATGTATCTCTTTCCCAAGTATTTGCAAGTCGCTCTCCGAAAAGGTCTTTACAAGGAATACCAGAGATTTTCTCATAACGACAGTCATGTTAAGGGGGTGATTGATGTAGGAAATCATCTCAAGAAAAATCTTCCTTTCATAGGAAATGTTGCCTATACAACAAGAGAGTTTACCTATGATAATCCACTCATACAGCTGATTCGGCATACGATTGAGTTTATAAAGACTCAAAAAAGTTTCAGAGCTATGCTCGATAATAGTCGTGAAACTATAGCTGAAGTTACGCGTGTAACCCCTTCTTATAAATTAGCCGATCGTGCTAAATTTATAAGAATAAATAAAACCAAACCCCTTCGTCATGCCTACTTTCGAGAATACAGAAAGTTGCAAGAGCTGTGTCTGATGATATTAAACAGAGAAAAGCACGGTTTTGGATATCAAGAGCAAAAAATTCATGGCATTCTCTTTGATGTTGCTTGGCTTTGGGAAGAATATGTTCATACCTTGTTGCCAAAAGATTTCATACATCCACGCAATAAAGAAAAGAAAGGTGGTATCTCTGTATTTTCTGGTGGGAAACGAAAGGTATTTCCAGATTTTTATAATAGAGAACTAAGAACAGTTTTAGATGCTAAATATAAAAAACTGGAATTGACTGAAAAGGGAATCAATCGTGAGGACTTGTTCCAGTTGATTTCCTATTCTTATATTTTAGAAGCTGAACAGGCTGGGCTTGTTTTTCCTAGCAAGGAAAAGGTAGTTGATAATGAGATAGGTAACCTAGCAGGTTATGGAGCCTTGTTGAAGAAATGGTCTATCCAAGTCCCTGAACAAGTTGAAAGCTATCAAGATTTCATTAGGAAAATGGAGTCCTTTGAAAAAGTTTTTATCGAAAATCTAGGTAGAAATTTAAAAGGTAAGACAAATTCAGGGTAAATGTCTAGTTATCTCCTTGGTTAAAAATACAAAACACGAACGTTATTTATTTTTGGACATAATAATTGACAAAAAACGGACATTATTGTAAACTTGTTAGAGTAATTGTCTGGAAAAGACGAGGCTATTCCTAACTTTAGGAAAGTCTAAACAAGAGAAATGAGAGAAATATGTTAAACGAATTTCCGATCTTTGACTATGAAGATATTCAGTTAATCCCAAATAAGTGCGTTCTTAAAAGTCGTGCAGAGGCTGACACGCAGGTAACTTTAGGGAAGCATACCTTTAAATTACCAGTTGTTCCTTCCAATATGCAGACAATCTTGGATGAAAATGTTGCTGAACAACTTGCTAAGGGTGGATATTTCTATATTATGCATCGTTTTGATGAAGAAGGACGTATTCCTTTTGTCAAACGTATGCACGATCAGGGCTTGATTGCTTCAATCTCAGTAGGTGTTAAAGACTACGAGTATGACTTTGTTAGTCAATTAAAGGAAGATGCTCCAGAGTACATTACCATTGATATTGCTCATGGTCATGCTGATAGCGTTATTTCAATGATTCAGCACATTAAGAAAGAATTGCCAGAGACTTTTGTCATCGCTGGAAACGTTGGAACTCCAGAAGCCGTGCGTGAACTTGAAAATGCTGGTGCAGATGCTACTAAGGTCGGAATCGGTCCAGGTAAGGTTTGTATTACTAAGGTCAAAACTGGTTTTGGTACTGGCGGTTGGCAGTTAGCGGCCCTTCGCTGGTGTGCTAAAGCTGCGCGTAAACCGATTATTGCCGATGGTGGTATCCGTACACATGGTGATATCGCCAAATCAATCCGCTTTGGTGCAAGTATGGTTATGATTGGTTCTTTATTTGCAGGGCATATCGAAAGTCCTGGTAAAACAGTTGAAGTTGATGGTGAACAATTCAAAGAATACTATGGTTCGGCTTCAGAATACCAAAAAGGTGCCTATAAGAATGTCGAAGGTAAAAAAATCCTTCTTCCTGCCAAAGGGCATTTACAGGATACCTTAACTGAGATGGAACAGGATTTGCAAAGTTCGATTTCTTATGCTGGAGGTCGTAAGGTTGCTGATCTTCGTCACGTTGACTATGTCATTGTGAAGAACTCTATCTGGAATGGTGATGCTCACTAAAAATATGATTACTTATTTATGCCGCGAATTGGCGTGGCGTTTCTACAAGGTACCGTAAATACCTAACAATGAGTAAGCTACAGAGATATAAGGATAGGTGTTAAATCTATTTCTTTATTTCCTAGAGGCTTACTTGGTAAGTCTCTTTTTATTTCGGAGGTTATTGTGAAATTATTAGAAGAACGAATTTTAAAGGATGGAAACGTTCTTGGTGAGAATATTCTTAAGGTGGATTCCTTCTTAACCCACCAAGTTGATTATTCCTTGATGCGCGAGATTGGTCGTACTTTTGCGGAGCATTTTAAAAATGCTGGTATTACCAAAGTCGTAACCATTGAGGCATCTGGAATCGCCCCAGCCCTTTATGTGGCTGAACAGTTAGATGTTCCCATGATTTTTGCTAAAAAGGCAAAAAATATCACTATGAATGAAGGAATTTTAACTGCTGAAGTTTATTCTTTCACTAAACAAGTAACTAGTACCGTATCTATTGCAGGTAAGTTCTTATCTCCTCAAGATAAAGTATTGATTATTGATGATTTCTTGGCTAATGGTCAAGCAGCTAAAGGTTTGATTCAGATTATTGAACAGGCTGGTGCTACAGTTGAAGCTATCGGAATTGTGATTGAAAAATCTTTCCAAGATGGTCGTGAACTGCTAGAAAAATCAGGTCATCAAGTAGTATCACTCGCGCGATTAGAGCGTTTTGAAAATGGAAAAGTTATCTTCAAGGAGGCAGACATCTAATGAAACAACAGGAAAACCACTCACAGGCAGCCATTCTTGGTTTGCAACACTTGCTAGCCATGTACTCAGGTTCAATCCTGGTACCAATCATGATTGCAAGTGCTTTAGGGTATTCAGCTCAACAGTTGACCTACCTTATTTCAACAGATATCTTTATGTGTGGGGTTGCAACTCTCTTACAATTGCAACTCAATAAACACTTCGGTGTTGGATTACCAATCGTACTTGGTGTTGCCTTCCAGTCTGTTGCTCCTCTTATCATGATTGGTCAGAGTCATGGTAGCGGTGCTATGTTCGGAGCTTTGATTGCATCAGGGATTTATGTCATCTTGATTTCAGGTATCTTTTCTAAGGTTGCCAATCTTTTCCCTGCTATCGTAACTGGGTCTGTTATCACAACTATCGGATTGACCTTGATTCCAGTTGCCATCGGAAATATGGGAAATAACGTTGAAAAACCTACTGGACAAAGTTTAGCTTTGGCAATGATTACTGTTCTCATTATTCTTTTGGTTAATATTCTTACAAAAGGATTTATCAAATCTATTTCCATTTTGATCGGTTTGATTGCAGGTACGATTATCGCTGCAACTATGGGCTTGGTTGACTTCTCTCCAGTAGCAGAAGCTCCACTCGTTCATATCCCAACTCCATTCTACTTCGGTGCTCCACAATTTGAGATTTCTTCTATTGTAATGATGTGTATCATCGCTACTGTATCTATGGTAGAATCAACTGGTGTGTATCTTGCCCTTTCTGATATTACTAAAGATCCAATCGATAGCACTCGTCTTCGTAATGGTTATCGCGCTGAAGGTCTTGCTGTCTTACTTGGTGGACTTTTCAATACCTTCCCTTATACAGGATTTTCACAAAACGTAGGCTTGGTGAAACTTTCAGGTATTCGTACTCGTTTGCCAATCTATTACGCAGCTGGTTTCCTTATCTTGCTCGGTCTCTTGCCTAAGTTCGGTGCCTTGGCACAGATTATTCCTAGTCCTGTTCTAGGTGGAGCTATGCTCGTCATGTTCGGTTTCGTGTCTCTCCAAGGGATGCAAATCTTGGCGCGTGTAGACTTCGAACACAATGAACACAACTTCCTCATTGCAGCAGTTTCTATCTCTGCTGGGGTGGGATTAAACGGAAGCAATCTCTTCAATACTCTACCGACTGAATTACAAATGTTCTTCTCAAATGGTATTGTCATTGCAAGTACAGTAGCCATCGTCTTGAATGCTATTTTGAATCGTAAAAAATAAAAATTAATGAGAAGCGATAGAAATATCCTTCTCATTTTCTTTTTTAGAGCTTGAGTATTGTTTATAGAGTCCTTTTTATGGTAAAATGGTTCTATGAATGAAAGAATGAAAGAGCTCGTTGAACTGCTTAATCGCTATGCGACAGAGTATTATACAAGTGATAATCCATCTGTATCTGATAGTGAGTATGACCGTCTTTATCGTGAATTGGTAGAGTTAGAAAAAGCTCACCCTGACCAAGTCTTGCCAGAAAGTCCGACACATCGTGTTGGTGGAAAGATTCTTGATGGGTTTGAGAAATATAGTCATCAGTATCCTCTCTATAGTTTGCAGGATGCTTTTTCACGTGAAGAACTGGATGCCTTTGATGCGCGTGTTCGTAAAGAATTGGATGATGTCACTTATATTTGTGAGTTGAAGATTGATGGTTTATCGATTTCCTTGACTTATGAGCAGGGAATTTTTGTTGCTGGGGCAACTCGAGGTGATGGCTCCATCGGTGAAAACATCACTGAAAATCTTAAACGAGTGAAAGACATTCCTTTATCATTACCAGAAAAATTAGATATAACAGTGCGTGGTGAATGTTATATGCCGAGAGCTTCTTTTGACCAGGTCAATCAATCTCGTCAAGAGAATGGGGAGCCAGAATTTGCCAATCCAAGAAATGCGGCTGCAGGAACACTTCGTCAGTTAGATACAGCAGTAGTAGCCAAACGTAATCTTGCAACCTTCCTTTATCAGGAAGCTAGTCCTTCAACTCGGGATAGTCAAGAGAAGGTTTTGAAACATTTAGAACAATTAGGCTTTGTGGTTAATCAAAGACGTCTATTAGCTCATAGTATGGATGAGGTTTGGACGTTTATTCAAGAAATTGGTCAAGAAAGAGATCAGTTGCCTTATGATATCGATGGAGTTGTGATTAAGGTCAATGATCTAGCTGGTCAGGAGCAACTAGGATTTACAGTCAAAGCACCTAAGTGGGCAGTCGCTTATAAATTCCCAGCAGAAGAAAAAGAAGCGAAACTTCTTTCTGTTGACTGGACAGTAGGGCGTACAGGAGTTGTGACTCCGACTGCTAATCTTACTCCAGTGCAACTTGCAGGTACAACTGTAAGTCGTGCAACTCTTCATAATGTTGACTATATCGCTGAAAAGGATATCCGTAAGGATGACACGGTGATTGTGTATAAGGCAGGGGATATCATTCCTGCTGTTCTACGAGTGGTAGAATTCAAGCGAGTGTCAGAGGAAAGACTAGATATTCCAACAAACTGTCCAAGTTGTGACAGTAAGCTTTTGCATTTTGAAGATGAGGTGGCCCTTCGTTGTATCAATCCGCGATGCCCTGCTCAAATCAAGGAAGGCTTGACGCACTTCGCATCCCGTGATGCTATGAATATCTCTGGCCTTGGCCCATCAATCGTGGAGAAATTATTTGCTGCCGATTTGGTTAAGGATGTTGCAGATATTTATCGTTTGACTGTGGAAGATTTCCTTTTATTAGATGGTATCAAGGAAAAATCAGCGCAAAAGCTCTATCAGGCTATTCAAGCATCCAAAGAAAATTCTGCTGAAAAACTCTTGTTTGGTTTGGGGATTCGTCATGTAGGAAGTAAGGCAAGTCAGTTGCTTTTACAAAACTTCCACTCAATCGAATCGCTAGCACAAGCCAATCCTGAAGAAATTGCAAGTATCGAAAGTTTGGGAAGTGTCATTGCCCAAAGCTTACAGACCTATTTTGCTACAGAGGGTTCTGAAATCCTTTTAAGGGAATTGAAAGAATCAGGTGTTAATCTAGACTACAAAGGACAGACAGTTGCAGCAAATGCAGCCTTGTCTGGTCTAACTGTCGTATTGACAGGAAAGCTAGAGCGTCTTAATCGCTCAGAAGCTAAAAATAAATTAGAAAGTCTAGGAGTCAAGGTTACTGGTAGTGTGTCGAAAAAAACAGACCTTGTTGTAGCAGGAGCAGATGCAGGAAGCAAGCTCCAAAAAGCACAAGAACTGGGAATAGAGATTCGTGATGAAGCTTGGCTTGAGAGTTTGTAAGCTATGAAAGAAGAAAAAAAACGCGCACGTCTCATTTATAATCCGACATCAGGCCAGGAAATGATCAAGCAAAATATCGCAGAAGTCCTAGAAGTGTTAGAGAGCATAGGCTATGAAACCAGTGCTTTCCAAACCAAACCTGAACACCTGTCAGCCCAGAAAGAAGCAGAAAGAGCTGCAAAAGCTGGCTTTGATTTGGTTTTAGTAGCTGGTGGCGATGGCACCATCAATGAAGTGGTTAATGGAATTGCACCTCTGGAACATCGTCCAAAGATAGCCATCATTCCTACTGGGACTACCAATGACTATGCAAGAGCATTGAAAATCCCTATGGGGGATCCAGTTGCTGCAGCGAAGATCATTGCTAAAAATGAAACCAAGCAAATTGATATTGGTCGTGCCTTTGGCGATAAGTATTTCATCAATATTGCTGCGGCAGGAGCTCTTACAGAGTTAACCTTTAGTGTTCCGAGTGAACTGAAGACGCGTCTGGGTTATCTGGCCTACGTTGCTAAAGGCATCGAGATGTTCCCAAAATCCAAAGCCCGTCCTGTTCGTATTTACCATGATTGGGGCATTTTTACAGGAGAAGTTTCTCTTGTCTTTGTTGCCTTGACCAATTCTATCGGTGGATTTGAGCAATTCGCACCTGATACCAAGCTGGATGATGGCAATTTCACGCTTATTCTAGTAAAGACGGATAAAATCCTAGATATGTTGAGTCTGCTAGTTCGGGCTATGAACGGAGGCCAACACGTTTCAGATGTCAATGTTGAATATCTGAAAACTAGTAAACTCCGAATTGAAACTTTGGATCAGGGGGAGCCGTTTATGCTTAATCTTGATGGAGAATACGGTGGTGACACACCAGTAGATTTGGAAGTATGTCATAATCACATTGAGTTTTTTGTGAATCCTGAGGCACTTGATCAAGAAATTATTAGTAACATATAAAATCAAATTTAATTTAGAAATTAGGGAGAACTATGTACAATTATCCTGTACTTATTCATTATCATCGCAAGGATGAAGCCTACGAGGTTTGCAGTTTCAGTAAAAAAACAGTAGATTCAGTAGAGCTTATCAAAGAAGAAGAATATTTTGGAGCTAAATTTTCACTGACTCAATCGAGTGAAGTAGCGCTTGAGACCATGACTTTTAGCGTTGAAAAAGATGGTGTCAGCAAAGAATATCCTATTCGTTTCAATTACTATCCACTTTTGACAGAGGTTTGGATTTTGGATGGAGACGATACAGTTTATTATTCTGAAAATCCTGCCATTGCCAGTCCACACTATAAGGACCAAAATCCTTTTGCCTTTGACAAGGCAATCAATAGTGCCAGTTTCGACCACCACTGGGGTTATCAAGGAGAGTTGGGATGTCAAGTTTCTGAAAATGAAACAAGTTTTAGCTTATGGGCACCAACAGCTACATCTGTCCAAGTAGTTGTCTATGAATCAGTGAGCAATGACGCTCCTATCCTTAAAATCTTTGAAATGGAGCGAGGAAATAGTTATTCCTATAGCCACAAGTATAATACCATTGGTGTTTGGAGTTTAACAGTTCCAGAAAACTTAGCAGGTCGTGCTTACCACTACCAAATTGACTTTCCTCATCACCAGTCATTAACTCGTGATCCATATACAATAGCGACAAGTCCTGATGGAAAACGTTCAGCCATTGTCTCAAATCAAGATCGACAGGTTGAAGGCTTTGAGGTCAAGCATGGTACAGAAGCAACTTGGCGTTTGGAAAATCCTTGCCAAGCAGTCATTTATGAAATGCACATCCGTGATTTGACTAAGTCTGAAACATCTGGTGTTGCGTCAGAATTAAGAGGAACCTTCTTAGGTGCAGCGCAAACTGGAACAGTTAACCAGTATGGTCAGTCGACTGCATTTGATTACATTAAAGAACTTGGTGTCAACTATGTTCAGCTGCAACCAATTGCTGACCGTCATAAAGAATACGACGCTGATGGAAATGTAACTTATAACTGGGGATATGATCCACAAAACTACAATGCTCCAGAAACTAGCATGTCTACAAATCCAAATGATCCAGGTCAAGCTATTCGTGATTTGAAAGCCATGGTCCAAGCTTATCACGACGCTGGTATCGGTGTTATTATGGATGTTGTTTACAATCATACCTTCTCAACGGTGGATGCGCCATTCCAAACAACGGTTCCCGATTATTATTATCGAATGAACCATGACGGAACCTATCAAAATGGAACAGGAGTCGGTAACGAAACTGCCAGTGAGCATGAAATGTTCCGTAAATATATGATTGATTCTCTTCTCTACTGGGTAAAAGAATTCAATATTGACGGTTTCCGCTTTGACTTGATGGGAATTCATGACATCAAAACTATGCAGATGATTCGTTGGGCTATGGATGAAGTCGATCCTAAAATCATCCTTTATGGAGAAGGATGGGATATGGGAACTGGTCTTGCTCCTTATGATAAGGCTAAGAAAGATAATGCCTATCAATTGCCAAACATTGGATTCTTTAATGATAATCAACGTGATGCGGTTAAAGGTTGTGAAGTCTATGGTTCTATCAAATCTGGTTTTGTCAGTGGTGCAGGTACTGAGCCAATCGTCGCAAAGGCTATCCTTGGAAGCCGAGAACTGGGTTCTTATCTCAGCCCCAATCAGGTTCTTAACTATGTAGAAGCCCATGATAACTACAATTTGCATGATTTGCTTAAAACCCTTCATCCAACGGAGAGTGAAAGTCGCATCATGAAGAAAGTAGAAACAGCGACAGCCATGAATCTTCTCATGCAAGGGATGGCCTTCATGGAGTTGGGTCAAGAGTTTGGCCGTACCAAGCTTGTAGCTACAGGAGAAAATGGCGAGGTGACTCACGCAGATCGTGAGCGAGCAATGAATAGTTACAATGCTCCTGATAGCGTCAACCAAGTCAATTGGGATTTGATCAATGAGCGTCAAGATAGCATCGAGTTTGTTCGTCAGATTATCCGACTTAAAACACAAAACAGTGCCTTTTCATACCCTACTTATGAAGAAGTCTACCGTCATGTATTTGTTCATACAGCCATTGAAAATAGTGGTTGGATTGTTTATGAGATTCATGGTGGCGAAGAGCACTTCTTGGTTGTATTCAATGCTAAAGGGGCTTCATATTACTATGAAAATGCAGGAAACCTAGAAATGTTGGTAACTAATAGCCGTTCTAACCAAGAAAATGCCATTGACGATGTCAGTGTGGCAGTTATGAATGTTTTATCGTAAGTCTTAGATTGAAGATTGACACAATGAAGTGTAGGGCAAAACTATTTTGCAGAGTCCAATAAATGAACAAAAGTATTTCAAAGACTCATTTCTACTAAAATGTGAGGTCGGGATTTTTTATCTCGGCCTATACTTCTAGAAAGTTTATCTTGGAGACGATAGAAAAAGCAGAAGTTTCATTACAAATTGAATTAAAATTATAAAAGTTCATTAGTTTTAGTGGGAGATACCTATGGATATCAATACAATTACGCTGGAAACATTTATCACATTAAATGAATCGGAGAAAGTTCAGTGTCTTAAAGACATTAAGCATAACTTCCAATTCGAGAAAGTAATAGAAATTCTTTTAGAGCTTGGCTTAGAAAATTTAAGTGGACTAGTCCTTAGTGAACTAGCCAAAGTCTATAATAATTGGAGTCAATTCGAAGAAGCCAAAAGAGTTTTAGAGATGGTCTCTGAAGAAGATAGGGATGCTATTTGGTATTATCGAAATAGTTTTACCCATTGGCGTTTATCTAGTGATCCGAACAAGGACTTTGAAACTGAAGCTAATCAGGCTCTAGATTTATTAGAAAATGCTATCAAAAATGCTGATTCCTCAACAAATCCAGTCATTGAATGGTGTATTGAGTTGGTTAAAGTAGGTTCTCTAAAGGAAGTTTTTGAAGGCAAGCCAACAGAATATCCCCTGCTTCAGAAATACTATTTTGAAGATGCTAATGAAACTAATCAAGAAATGAAAACTGCACAGAATAAGAAATTATACAAGAATATTAAGATAGAAGATGTTCAAAATGCAGAAGACTCTTGGGATATTATTGAACCAGTATACGAAACTGTTAACATCTATAACACCTATAAAGACTATCTCGATTCTGCAAAAATCTTTACTTTAGAACAAAGATACCTTCTGGCAATTATCTGGTATTTTATCGAAGTAAACAATGGAGGTCACTATCAATTTTTCGATAATTCGACAGGGATTGTCTGGAAAGATACTTTAAAGGGCTTCGAACTATTTGGAATGAAGGAGCATGCTGCTAATTTCAAAAATCTCCTTGCATACTTTGGTGGAACTATCTCCTTTGTTAGAGAAGAAAGATCGGAGCTGCTAGCACAGATGGAAGAAGAGTATGGCGATGATTTTTATGAGAAATTGGATGAAGCAGATAATTTTGTCTATGATTATGATGGAAATGAGAATGAGCTAAGTTTTATCAAAAAATATCCAGAGAAATTCATTTTTCATGGAAGTGCAGATAAATCGTAAAGAATAGTAAATAAAGAAAGAGCAGATTGGAAGATCTGCTCTATTTTTTGGGAGAAATCCCTTGTTTCTGAATAGTTGCAATCTAAATTGAATGTTATAAACTCAATATTTACGGATTTTCAATGTATTTTTCAAAAATATAAGGCTAAAAATTGCTTAAATCCGAATATTTTGTTACTATTATATAAAAATGTAAGAAAATGAAAAGAGGCGAAGATAAATTGGAAAATTAAAATGATTTTCCCAGGACGCATCAGAGAATTATTTTCAGATTTTCAAAATAATTTTTAAAAATATAGTAATTTACTTGAAACTTCTCTTAAAAGGTAGTATAATAAAAATAAGAAAACGCTTTCAATTAGAAGGGGGATTCAATGGATAAATTTGAGGCTTTAAGAACTTTTACTAGTGGCGAAAATTTCCATCTTCAACACTATTTAGGAGCGCATCGTGAAGAAAGAGACGGTGAGTATGGCTATACATTCCGTGTCTGGGCGCCAAATGCGCAAGCTGTCCATCTAGTTGGTGATTTTACTAACTGGGTTGAAAATCAAATCCCCATGGTTCGTAATGAATCTGGAGTTTGGGAAGTTTTTACAACTTTAGCTCAAGAAGGACATATTTATAAATATCATATTACTCGTGCTAATGGTCATCAGCTTATGAAGATTGATCCCTTGGCAGTACGTTATGAAGCACGTCCGGGAACAGGAGCAGTTTTAACAGAAATTCCTGAAAAAAAATGGAAGGACGGGCTCTGGTTAGCTCGTAGAAAACGTTGGGGATTTTTTGAGAGACCGGTCAACATTTATGAGGCGCATGCAGGATCTTGGAAGAGAAATCCTGATGGAACACCTTATAGCTTTGCTCAACTCAAAGAAGAGCTCATTCCTTATCTCGTTGAGATGAACTATACTCATATCGAGTTTATGCCTTTGATGGCTCACCCTCTCGGTTTGAGTTGGGGTTATCAGCTCATGGGTTACTTCGCTTTAGAGCATGCCTATGGTCGTCCTGAAGAGTTTCAAGACTTCGTTGAGGAATGTCATATCAACAATATCGGAGTAATTGTGGACTGGGTACCTGGACACTTTACAATAAATGACGACGCTTTGGCATACTACGACGGTACACCAACTTTTGAATACCAAGATCATAATAAGGCTAACAACTACGGTTGGGGAGCACTCAACTTTGACTTAGGGAAAAACGAAGTGCAATCCTTCTTGATTTCTAGTATTAAGTTCTGGATTGATTTCTATCACCTAGATGGTATTCGTGTAGATGCTGTAAGTAATATTCTCTATCTAGATTATGACAATGCTCCATGGACACCAAATAAAGACGGTGGCAATCTCAACTATGAAGGCTATTATTTCCTACAACGTTTGAACGACGTTATTAAACTAGCTCATCCGGATGTTATGATGATTGCAGAGGAGTCTTCTTCAGGTACCAAGATTACTGGCATGAAGGAAATGGGTGGACTTGGATTTGACTACAAGTGGAACATGGGTTGGATGAATGATATCCTACGTTTCTACGAAGAAGATCCAATTTACCGTAAGTATGACTTTAATCTTGTGACTTTCAGCTTCATGTATGTCTTTAATGAAAATTATCTCCTACCATTCTCACATGATGAGGTTGTCCACGGTAAGAAGAGTATGATGCATAAGATGTGGGGTGATCGTTACAATCAGTTCGCTGGTTTGAGAAACTTATACACCTATCAAATTTGTCACCCTGGTAAGAAATTACTCTTCATGGGTAGCGAATTTGGTCAATTCTTAGAGTGGAAATCAGAAGAGCAATTGGAGTGGTCTAACCTAGAAGATCCGATGAATGCCAAGATGAAATACTTTACATCACAGTTGAATCAACTTTATAAAGACCACCGTTGTCTTTGGGAAATTGATACAAGTTACGATGGTATTGAAATCATTGATGCGGATAATAGAGATCAGAGTGTTCTTTCATTTATCCGTAAGGGCAAGAAAGGCGAGATGCTAGTCTGTGTCTTCAATATGGCACCAGTTGAACGTCCTGATTTTACAATTGGTCTTCCAGTTGCAGGCATTTATGAAGAAATTTGGAATACAGAGTTAGAACAATGGGGTGGTGTGTGGAAAGAGCATAACCAAACAGTTCAAACTCAAGAAGGATTGTGGAAGGATTATGAGCAGACTTTGACATTTACATTGCCAGCTATGGGAGCAAGTATTTGGAAAATCAAACGTCGCATCAAACCTACTAAAAAAGTCGCTAATAAAACTCAAAAAGGAGTATAAAATGAAGAATGAAATGCTAGCTTTAATCCTTGCTGGTGGGCAAGGAACTCGTCTCGGTAAACTCACTCAAAGCATTGCTAAACCTGCCGTGCAATTTGGTGGGCGCTACCGTATCATTGACTTTGCTCTTTCTAACTGTGCCAACTCTGGTATCCATAATGTTGGGGTTATTACACAGTATCAACCACTAGCTCTCAACAGCCACATTGGTAATGGTTCTAGTTGGGGTCTAGACGGTATTGACACAGGTGTTTCTATTCTTCAACCCTACTCTGCAAGTGAAGGAAACCGTTGGTTTGAAGGTACAAGTCATGCCATTTACCAAAATATCGACTATATCGACAGCATCAATCCTGAGTATGTTTTGATCCTTTCAGGTGACCATATCTACAAGATGGACTATGATGATATGCTCCAATCACACAAGGATAACAATGCCAGCTTGACAGTTGCTGTCTTAGATGTGCCACTTAAAGAAGCTAGCCGTTTTGGTATCATGAATACAGATGCTAATAATCGTATTGTTGAGTTTGAAGAAAAACCAGCTGAACCAAAATCAACTAAGGCATCAATGGGGATTTATATCTTTGACTGGAAACGACTTCGCAATATGCTAGTTGCAGCTGAGAAGGCCAACCTAGACATGTCAGACTTCGGTAAAAATGTTATTCCAAACTATCTTGAAACTGGTGAAAGTGTCTATGCTTATGAATTCAATGGATACTGGAAGGACGTTGGTACTATCGAATCTCTTTGGGAAGCAAATATGGAATACATCTCTCCAGAGAATGCTCTAGATAGTCGTAACCGTCAATGGAAAATTTATTCTCGTAACCTTATCGCTCCACCAAACTTTATTGGAGAACATGCTCATGTAGAAGACTCTCTTGTAGTGGATGGCTGTTACGTAAATGGTACAGTAAAACACTCTATCCTTTCTACAGCTGCTCAAGTTCGTAAGGGAGCAGAAGTTGTTGATTCTGTCATCATGAGTGGAGCAGTTATCGGTAGAGGAGCTAAAATTACACGTGCAATCATCGGTGAAGGAGCAGTCATTGCCGATGGTGTAGAAATTGATGGTACAGAAGAAGTACAAGTAGTCGGATATAATGAAGTAGTGGGGGTAGCAACAGATGAAGATTGATAAATATTCAGCGATTTTAGGAAATACCGTTGGTTTCCATGATATGTCAACCTTGACAAGTAACCGTCCAGTGGCAACTTTACCATTTGGAGGAAAGTATCGTTTGATTGACTTCCCACTCTCAAGTTTAGCAAATGCTGGTGTTCGTAGTGTCTTTGGAATCTTCCAACAAGATAATATCAGCTCAGTTTTCGACCACATTCGTTCAGGTCGTGAGTGGGGCTTGAATACACTACTTAGTCACTACTATTTAGGTATTTACAATACACGTGTAGAAAGTAGCACAGTCGGTAAAGAGTATTATCAACAACTCTTGACTTATTTAAAACGTTCTGGATCTAACCAAACTGTTTCCTTGAACTGTGATGTTTTGGTAAATATTGATCTTGCTCAGGTTTTCCATTTGCATAATACAACAAAATCACCAATTACAGTTGTTTATAAGAAATTGCCTAAGAAGGTCATTTCAGAAGTAAATGCAATCCTTGATATTGATGAAACTGACCACGTACTTTCACACAAACTCTTTGATAAAAAATCAAACCAAGATTTTTACAACATGTCAACAGATATCTTCGTTGTAGATACTCAATGGTTGATTAAGCGTTTGGAAGAAGAAGCCCAAAAAGAATATCCAGAAAAATTACGGTATGTTCTTCGCGATTTGGCAGCCAAAGAAGGTGCTTTTGCATATGAATACACAGGATACCTAGCCAATATTCATTCAGTAGAAACATATTACCAAGCTAATTTAGATATGCTTGATCAGCATAAATTCTACTCTTTGTTCTCGCCAAATCAAAAGATTCATACTAAAGTTAAAAACGAAGAACCTACCTACTATGCACCTGGTTCTAAAGTAAACACATCTCAATTTGCTTCTGGTAGTATCATTGAGGGTGAAGTGGATAAATCTGTTATTTCGCGTAATGTTCGTATCAATAAAGACAGCTTGGTTAAAGAATCTCTTATCTTCCCTCGCGTTGTCGTTGGAAAAGGTGCACAAGTTGAGTATGCAATTGTTGATAAGGGTGCTGAAATAGCTGAGGGAGTTGTCGTTCGAGGTACAGCAGAAAAACCTGTTATCATCAAAAAAGGCGAAAAAGTAACAGAGGATGTCCTTTCATGAAAATTTTATTTGTAGCAGCAGAGGGAGCTCCCTTTTCAAAAACAGGTGGATTGGGAGACGTTATCGGAGCACTTCCAAAATCATTAGTAAAAGCTGGGCATGAAGTTGCTGTTATCTTACCCTACTATGACATGGTTGAAGCCAAGTTTGGTGATCAGATTGAAGATGTCCTTCAATTTGAAGTCTATGTTGGTTGGCGCAGACAATTTTGTGGAATTAAGAAAACTGTTTTAAACGGTGTTACTTTCTACTTCATCGACAATCATTATTATTTCTTCCGTGGACATGTTTATGGAGATTTCGATGATGGTGAACGTTTTGCCTTCTTCCAACTTGCTGCGCTTGAAGCTATGGAGCGTATCGGATTTATCCCTGATGTCCTCCACGCTCATGACTACCATACAGCAATGATTCCTTTCTTGTTGAAGGAAAAGTACAGATGGATTCAAGCCTACCAAGGAATCAAGACTGTTTTGACCATTCATAACTTGGAATTTCAGGGTCAATTCTCTGAAAGTATGCTTTGGGACTTGTTCAGGGTTGGATTTGAGCGCTACGCTGATGGAACAGTTCGTTGGAATGATTGTCTTAACTGGATGAAGGCTGGTATTCTCTATGCAGACCGTGTATCAACCGTGTCACCTAGCTATGCTTATGAGATCATGACTACGGAGTTTGGTTGCGGTATTGATCAGATTCTTCGTATGGAATCTGGTAAGGTTTCTGGTATTGTAAACGGAATTGATACTGATCTATACAACCCAGAGACGGATGCTTTACTTGAGTATCATTTTAATAAAACTGATTTGTCAGGAAAAGCACAAAATAAAGCGAAACTTCAAGAAAGAGTTGGTCTTCCAGTACGTCCTGATGTGCCAATGATTGGTATCGTGTCACGTTTGACTCGTCAGAAGGGCTTTGATGTGGTGGTTGAAAGCCTGCATCGTATGCTTCAAGAGGATATTCAAATCGTTCTCTTGGGAACTGGAGATCCAGGATTTGAGCAAGCCTTCTCTTGGTTTAGTCAAGTATTCCCAGAAAAACTTTCTGCAAATATTACTTTTGATGTAAAATTAGCTCAAGAAATTTATGCAGCATGTGATATTTTCCTCATGCCAAGTCGCTTTGAACCGTGTGGACTTTCACAAATGATGGCCATGAGATATGGGACCCTTCCTTTGGTAAATGAGGTAGGTGGTCTTAGAGATACTGTTCAAGCCTTTAATCCAATTGATGGAACAGGTACAGGCTTTAGCTTTAATAACCTAACTCCATACTGGCTCAACTGGGCTTTGCAAACAGCTCTGGATGTTTATCACAACCATCCTGATGTTTGGAAGAACATGCAAGTTCAAGCTATGGAATGTGATTTCTCTTGGGATACAGCCTGCAAGTCATATCTTGATTTGTATCATAGCTTAGCAAACTAAATAGTTAAAATCGTATGATACCTTCATACGATTTTTTGAGATTCTGAAAGTAAGACAATTATATGAAAAAAATTAAAGGACTCTGTGTACTGGATGTTGATGGGACACTGATAGAAGAGGAAGTTATTGATTTGTTGGGGAAAGAAGCAGAATGTGAAGAAGAAGTAGCTCTGCTGACGGCCCAAGCTATGAGGGGAGAACTAGATTTTGAAGAAAGCCTGAGAAAACGTGTTTCCCTTCTAAAAGGACTTTCTATAGATACTTTTGATAAGATTTATCATGAACTACACCTTAGTAAAAATGCTGCGCAATTTATTAACACTCTGCAAAAAAATCAGATAGAAGTGGGTTTAGTTTCAGGTGGATTTACACCTGTTGTTGAAAGAGGAGCAAAAGATTTAGGGATTTCATTATTTGCTGCTAATCAACTGGAAATCAGAGATGGTCATTTAACTGGAAATCTTGTTGGTCCAATTATAAGCAGAGATGTTAAAAAAGAAACTCTAGTAAGATGGGCTTATGAATTAAAAGTACCTATCGAAAGGACCATTGCTATTGGAGATGGAGCTAATGATTTAGCAATGTTGAAGAGAGCTGGAATCGGCATTGGCTTCTGTGCCAAAGAAATCGTGAAAGAGGAAATTCCCCTTCAAATTGAAGAAAGAGATTTAACAAAAGTATTGAATCTGATAGATTTCCTTTGATTAGAAAGATGAGTGTATGAAAATTGTTATCGCGCCTGACTCTTTTAAGGAGAGTCTCCCTGCGAGTGAAGTAACTAAAGCTATTAAACGAGGCCTTAAAAAGGCTCTACCTGAATCGAAATGTTTGCTCTTACCTGTTGGCGATGGAGGGGAAGGAACAGTGGATGCCATTAAAAATTCACTTGGTCTTGTAGAAAAAACTGCTTTAGTGACAGGTCCCTTTGGAGATGAGGTTCAAATGACTTATGTTCAAAAAGGAGAACTTGCTCTTTTCGAGGTGGCTGATTTAGTTGGGCTTGCTAAAATTCCTATTGAAAAACGAAATCCACTGAAGATTCAAACAAAGGGGATTGGTCAACTGATCCTATATTTAATCGAACAAGGAATGAAAGAGATCTATATAGGAGTTGGTGGGACATCCAGTAACGATGGTGGTATTGGAATTGTCTCAGGACTCGGGTATCAGTTTTATGATGAAAACGGGATCGAACTTGAGGCTTGTGGCCAGTCCTTATTTGAAATTAGTAAGATTTTGGACAAAAGTGTCGTTACCATCCCTGCAGATGTGCATATCAAAATCTTAGCAGATGTTACCAATCCACTCTGTGGAATTCGCGGTGCCACCTATACATTTGGGAAGCAAAAAGGGTTGGAACCAGCTAAATTCCAAGATGTTGATATTGCTATTGAAAACTTTTACCGCAAAGTTGCACCTGAAATGTTAAAATTGGATGGTGCTGGAGCAGGTGGTGGTATTGCAGCTGGTTTGTGTGCCTTTGCAGGAGCAGAGATTGTATCTGGTATTCAAACCTGTTTAGATTTAATAAACTTTGATGAACAGGTTGTAGATGCAGATCTAGTTATCGTTGGTGAAGGTAGATTGGATGCTCAAAGTTTTTCAGGCAAGGCGCCAATCGGGGTAGCAAAAAGAACACCAAATGGTGTTCCAGTTATTGCTATTTGTGGTAGTTTAGCTGAGGATTTACCTCCTTTACCATTTGAGAATGTCATCGCTGCTTTTTCTATATTAGAAAAAAGTGAACCACTGGAAGACAGTCTAAAAAATGCCGCTATCTATTTAGAAGATACAGCTGCAAACATTGGTCAAATTTTAGCTTTGAAGAAAAATTAACCAAACCACTTTTTCCAAAGAGAAGTAGGAGCTTTTTTCATCTCTTTTTCCTGCCATAAGTCTGAAAAGGCACTTCTGAGGTCTTTTTCACTTGTTTGAACAGGGGCATCGCTATGGATAACTAGGCCAAAAGGAGAAGAGTTATGATCTTCAGAAACGATGGTCGCTTGGCAGTCAGCATCTTTGGATTGTTTTAGATAAAAAACTTGTTTATCAAACTCTACCTGAGGAGAAATTTTGACAAATAGAGGTTGAGTTTCTTTTTTAAAGGTTTCTATAATTGTTAAAAATCCATTTTTAAATTTATCATCATCAGCTGTTTCAAGGTCCGCGTAGCCAAGGACACGTTCCTCAAATGTTCCGAGAAAACGTCTTTGTTCATCAGGATTTAGTTTAAGACCACCATTGGCCTTTTCTAGGATTTGTTTAGATACATCAGTCATAAAAATAGTATATCATAAAATAAAGGAGAAAACAGATAAAAGAAAGCGATTACTTTATAAACTTAAGGAAAATTTGCACAAAGATAACGTTTTTCCTTGAAAAAGGTGTCTTTTTAAGGTATCATAGAGGTGTAAAAAATTTAACTCAATAAGGAGAGTAAAAAATGTCAATTATTACTGATGTTTACGCTCGCGAAGTCCTAGACTCACGCGGTAACCCAACACTTGAAGTAGAAGTTTACACTGAATCAGGTGCTTTCGGACGTGGTATGGTTCCATCAGGAGCTTCTACTGGTGAACACGAAGCAGTTGAACTTCGTGATGGTGACAAATCTCGTTACGGTGGTCTTGGTACACAAAAAGCTGTTGACAACGTAAACAACATCATCGCTGAAGCAATCATCGGCTACGATGTACGTGACCAACAAGCTATCGACCGTGCTATGATCGCACTTGACGGTACTCCTAACAAAGGTAAATTGGGTGCTAACGCAATCCTTGGTGTGTCTATCGCTGTAGCTCGTGCTGCTGCTGACTACCTTGAAATCCCACTTTACAGCTACCTTGGTGGATTTAACACTAAAGTTCTTCCAACTCCAATGATGAACATCATCAACGGTGGTTCTCACTCAGATGCTCCAATCGCTTTCCAAGAATTCATGATCGTACCTGCTGGTGCACCAACATTCAAAGAAGCTCTTCGTTGGGGTGCTGAAATCTTCCACGCTCTTAAGAAAATCCTTAAATCTCGTGGTCTTGAAACAGCCGTAGGTGACGAAGGTGGATTCGCTCCTCGTTTCGAAGGAACTGAAGACGGTGTTGAAACTATCCTTGCTGCTATCGAAGCTGCTGGTTATGTTCCAGGTAAAGACGTATTTATCGGATTTGACTGTGCATCATCAGAATTCTACGATAAAGAACGTAAAGTTTACGACTACACTAAATTCGAAGGTGAAGGAGCTGCTGTTCGTACTTCTGCAGAACAAATCGACTACCTTGAAGAATTGGTAAACAAATACCCAATCATCACTATCGAAGATGGTATGGACGAAAACGACTGGGATGGATGGAAAGCTCTTACTGAACGTCTTGGTGGTAAAGTTCAATTGGTTGGTGACGACTTCTTCGTAACAAACACTGCTTACCTTGAAAGAGGTATCGCTGAAGGCGCTGCTAACTCAATCCTTATCAAAGTTAACCAAATCGGTACTCTTACTGAAACATTCGACGCTATCGAAATGGCTAAAGAAGCTGGTTACACTGCCGTTGTATCACACCGTTCAGGTGAAACTGAAGATTCAACAATCGCTGATATCGCAGTTGCAACTAACGCAGGACAAATCAAGACTGGTTCACTTTCACGTACAGACCGTATCGCTAAATACAACCAATTGCTTCGTATCGAAGATCAACTTGGTGAAGTAGCTGAATACCGTGGATTGAAATCATTCTACAACCTTAAGAAATAAAATAGTTCAGTGAACTATTTTATCCCGAACCTTGAAACTCAAAAGTTCGGTCGTTGATTTAACAACGTTTTAAGCCCCTCGGATTTTATCCGAAGGGTTTTTTTTCTGTTCGAGGGGCAAAAATATTAAGAAATAATTTCGCACATAAATTCCCTGTATTTTCACTATTCTAGGTGGAAATTAAAGATTTTTAAGCATATTTTTGGTATAATAATACCTAGGAAAAACTAGAGAAAAGAAGGAGGTAGAGATGGAAAAGTATTTATCGGTTACAACTTTGACCAAGTATTTAAAAATGAAATTCGATAAAGACCCCTACTTGGAACGGGTATATTTAACTGGTCAAGTCTCTAACTTCCGTAAGCGTCCAACCCATCAGTATTTTTCTCTTAAAGATGACCGAGCGGTTATTCAGGCGACAATTTGGTCGGGGGTCTACCAACGTTTGGGATTTGACTTGGAAGAAGGGATGAAGATCAATGTGGTTGGTCGTGTCCAAGTCTATGAGCCAAGTGGAAGTTATTCGATTATCATTGAAAAAGCTGAACCAGATGGTGTCGGTGCCTTAGCTATCCAATTTGAACAACTTAAGAAGAAACTGGCAGAAGAAGGTTTGTTTCAAGAGCGATTTAAACAATCTTTACCACAATTTTCAAAAAAAATAGGTGTGGTGACCAGCCGTAGTGGAGCTGTTATCCAGGATATCATTACAACTGTAAGCAGACGCTTCCCTGGTGTGGAAATTGTCTTATATCCTACTAAAGTTCAAGGTGAGGGTGCTGCAAAGGAGATTGCTCGTAATATAACTCGAGCCAATGAACGTGAGGATTTAGATGTTCTGATTATTGGTCGTGGGGGAGGTTCCATTGAAGATCTTTGGGCCTTTAACGAAGAAATTGTAGTTCGAGCAATTTTTGAATCTCGTTTACCGATTATTTCGAGTGTAGGTCATGAAACAGATGTCACCTTGGCTGATTTTGTTGCTGACAAGAGAGCAGCAACACCGACAGCAGCGGCTGAACTTGCGACACCAGTAACTAAGTTAGATCTTTTGACCTATCTTCAGAATCAAGAAAAACGCATGACTACAGCGGTTAAGCATAGTTTGTCAAAGAAACAAGAAGCATTGAGAATCCTCAGTCAATCGGTCATCTTCAGACAACCAGAGCGTTTATATGACGGTTATCTACAACGCTTGGATCAGTTACAGCTGCGACTGAAGCAAGGATTGAATGCTGAATTGGTTCGTAATCAACAAAAGGTGCAAGAACAAGTCCACCGTTTGGAACAATTATCACCAATTATTAAAATCCAGCGTTATCAGGATCATATCCAGCAATTAAAGAAACTTCTGCGTAGCCAGATGGCTGTGACCTATGATGCAAAAGTAGCAGAAGTAAAACGCCTATCAGAAGCTCTCCTTATGCTAGATACTAGTCGAATTGTAGCCAGAGGTTATGCAATTGTCAAAAAAGGAGAAGTCGTAGTCGCTTCTGCGAAAGTTTTGAAAGAAAATGACCAAGTATCACTGTTGATGCGGGACGGTCAAGTAGAATTAGAGGTAAGAGATGTCAAAACAAAAGAAATTTGAGGAAAATCTAGCAGAACTTGAAACGATTGTTCAAAGTTTGGAAAATGGGGAAATTGCTCTAGAAGATGCTATTTCGGCTTTTCAAAAGGGAATGCTCTTGTCAAAAGAATTGCAGGCAACACTTGATAAGGCTGAAAAGACCTTGGTCAAGGTGATGCAAGAAGATGGAACAGAAAGTGAACTGGTATGAACAAGCAGGAAAAACTAGCTTTGGTCGAGTCAGCTCTTGAAGACTTTTATGGCAACCAACAATTTGCGTCCAGTTTAAGAGAAGCGGTTCTCTATTCCGTCCATGCTGGTGGTAAAAGGATTCGTCCTTATTTGCTTTTAGAAGTTTTGGACTCCTTGCAAGTGCCTATCACTCAGGAACATGCTCAAGTTGCAGCGGCACTAGAAATGATTCATACAGGAAGTTTGATCCATGATGATCTTCCTGCTATGGATAATGATGATTTTCGTCGGGGGCGTTTGACCAACCATAAGGTGTATGGTGAAGCTCTAGCCATTTTAGCAGGGGATGCGCTTTTTTTGGATCCCTATGCTTTAATTGCTCAAACTGATTTGCCTAGTCAAACCAAGGTTGATTTAATAGCTAATTTATCCCTTGCTTCTGGAAGTATGGGAATGGTAGCTGGTCAAGTGTTAGATATGGAAGGCGAAGGAAAACACTTGAATTTAGAGGAACTTCAGACTATCCATGCTAATAAGACAGGTAAACTTTTAGCCTTTCCTTTCCAAGCGGCTGGAATCATTGCTGGATTGGATGAAAATCTTCAGAAACAGCTTAAAACAGTTGGCGAGTTGATTGGGCTTGCTTTCCAAGTGAGAGATGATGTGCTTGATGTTACCGCTAGCTTTGAGGAAATTGGAAAAACACCCCAGAAAGACTTGCAGGCCGAAAAGTCAACCTATCCTGCCTTGTTAGGATTAGATCAGGCGATAGCGTTTTGCAATCAAACTTTGGATCAAGCTACTGCGAAACTAGAAGAGATTAGTCAAGTTGTGAGTTTTGATAAGGAGCCAATTGTGAAAATAGTAGAAAGTTTGAGAATCAATGGCTAAGGAAAGAGTAGATGTACTAGCTTACAAACAAGGTTTATTTGAAACGAGAGAACAAGCCAAACGAGGTGTTATGGCAGGTTTGGTAGTCGCTGTTTTAAATGGCGAACGATTTGATAAACCAGGAGAAAAAATTCCTGATGATACAGAGTTGAAACTCAAGGGTGAGAAACTTAAGTATGTCAGTCGTGGTGGCTTGAAACTTGAGAAGGCGCTAGATATTTTTGGTCTATCAGTTGAGGGACAAACGACCATTGATATCGGAGCTTCAACAGGTGGTTTTACTGACGTCATGTTGCAAAATGGTGCTAAACAAGTTTTTGCAGTTGATGTTGGTACTAACCAACTGGCATGGAAATTACGCCAAGACCCTCGTGTTGTCAGTATGGAGCAGTTTAATTTCCGTTATGCGGAAAAAACTGATTTTGAACAGGAACCAAGTTTCGCAAGTATCGATGTCAGTTTTATTTCCTTAGGCCTTATTTTGCCGGCTTTGCACCGTGTTTTAGCTGATCAAGGTCAGGTTGTTGCTCTAGTTAAGCCTCAATTTGAGGCTGGTCGAGAACAGATTGGTAAAAATGGAATTATCAGAGATGCCAAAGTTCACCAAAATGTTTTAGAATCAGTTACTAAAATGGCAGTTGATGAAGGATTTTCAGTCTTAGGATTGGATTATTCTCCTATTCAAGGTGGTCATGGGAATATCGAGTTTTTAGCCTATTTGCGAAAAGAAAATCACGCAATCAATCAGGTTACTTCTGAAATAGAAAAAATAGTGGAGAAAGCACATAGGGAATTTAAAGATGAATAAAAAAGAGAGACTTGAGAAGATTAGAAAATTTGTTACAGATTATCAAATCGGCACACAGGAAGAAATCGTTGAACACTTGAGAGAAGCGGGTATCTCTGCTACTCAAGCAACAGTCTCCCGAGATATTAAAGAATTAGGTATTGTAAAAATTCCATTGAAAGACAATACTTACATTTATGAATTACCAAAATCAATCGTTAGAAGCTTGCAGTTGGCAGAAAATAATATTATTCATGCTGAACGCATGGGATATATGATTAATTTGCAAGTCATTCCAGGAAATACTATTTTCGTCAAGAGTCAGTTGATGACTGTTTTTTCTGACCAAATTTTTAGCTGTATTGCTGATGATGATTCCATCTTGATGGTATTGAGAAGTGAAGAAACAGCCAAGGATATTTTTGAGCAAGTTAAAAATTGGTAGGATTATATGTTACTGGAAATTTCGATTAAAAATTTTGCTATCATCGAATCAATTTCTTTGAACTTTGAACAAGGGATGACAGTTTTAACCGGTGAAACAGGTGCGGGTAAATCAATCATTATTGACGCTATGAATATGATGTTAGGAGCTCGAGCTACAACAGAAGTTATTCGTCATGGGGCTCCAAAAGCGGAAATTGAAGGTCTTTTTTCAATTGAAAGTAACCGCGCGCTAGAAGAAATTTTTGATGAACAAGGATTAGAATTGAGTGATGAAATCATTATTCGTCGCGAAATTTTACAAAACGGTCGGAGCATCAGTCGTGTCAATGGACAGATGGTTAATCTTTCAGTATTAAGGACGATTGGTCAACAGCTAGTTGATATCCATGGTCAACATGACCAAGAGGAGTTAATGCGCCCACATCGACATATCCAGATGTTGGATGAGTTTGGGGATGCCTCTTTCTTTGAATTAAAAGAAGCCTATCAGACGAGCTTCGATAATTACCGCCGTATGCGCAAGCAAGTGCTTGACATCAAAAAAAATCAGCAGGAACACAAGGCTCGAATTGAAATGTTGGAATTTCAGATGGCTGAGATTGAAGCAGCTAATTTGAAAGCTGGTGAAGATGTTACCCTCAATCAAGAAAGAGACAGACTACTGAACCATAAACATATCGCTGATACTTTGACTAATGCTTACAGTATGTTGGATAATGAAGAGTTTTCTAGTCTGGCAAATGTTCGTTCGGCTATGAATGATATGGAAAGTCTTGAAGAGTTTGATCCAGAGTATCGTGAGATTTCAGGAACACTTTCTGAGTCTTATTATGTTTTAGAAGATATCACCAAGCGCTTGGAATCCATCCTTGATGATTTAGATTTTGATGGTAATCGTCTGATGCAGGTTGAAAGCCGACTAGATTTGATTCACACCATTACCCGTAAGTATGGTGGTAGTGTAGATGATATCCTAGAATACTTTGTCAAGATTACAGACGAATACAATCTTCTAACAGGAAATAATCTATCTTCTGAAGATATGGAAATTGAACTCAAGAAACTTGAAAAAAATCTTGTGGACCTAGCAGGTCAAGTTGCTCAAGCTCGCCATAAAATAGCGCAGGACTTAGAAGCTGAAATCAAGCAAGAATTGCAAGACCTTTACATGGAGAAAGCACAATTTCAAGTTCGTTTTAGTCAAGGAAAATTCAGTCGTGAAGGTAATGAGAGTGTTGAATTTTACATTTCAACCAATCCTGGAGAAGATTTTAAACCTTTAGTAAAAGTAGCTTCTGGTGGAGAGTTATCTCGTCTCATGTTAGCTATCAAGTCCGCTTTTTCTCGTAAGGAAGGCAAGACCAGTATCGTCTTTGATGAGGTGGATACGGGAGTTTCAGGTCGTGTAGCTCAAGCCATCGCGCAAAAAATTCACAAAATTGGACAAAATGGACAAGTGTTGGCCATATCTCACCTTCCTCAAGTTATTGCTATCGCAGATTATCAGTTCTTTATTGAAAAGATTAGCAATGAACATTCAACGGTATCAACTGTTCGCTTGTTAACAGTTGAAGAAAGGATTGAAGAAGTCGCTAAGATGTTGGCTGGGGAGAATGTGACAGAAGCAGCATTGAATCAAGCGAGAGAATTATTACAAAGTAAGGAGAAATAAATGACAGACTATTATGTAATTGGTGATGTCCACGGAAAAGCTGGAATGTTAGAAGACTTACTTAAAACATGGGATGGCAAGACTCAATTACTCTTTCTTGGAGATTTGATTGATAGAGGAGAAGATAGCCGCCGTGTTCTTGAAATGGTCAAGGATTTGGTTGATAACAAGGAAGCTATCTGCTTATCTGGGAACCACGAGTATATGTTTTTAACTTGGTTGGATAATCCTGAAGAAAGCTATGACCACTATCGTCGTAATGGTGGGGATACAACCATTAATTCCATTTTAGGCCGTCCACTAGATGCACCAGTAGATGGAGTAGCAGATGCTAAACGAGTTGAGACAGAAGCAGCAGACTTAGTGGAGTTTATCCGTCAAATGCCTTTTGTCATTGAAACAGATAAGTATATCTTTGTACATGCTGGTATTGATTTGACTTTGGATGATTGGCATGAAACGACAGATTACAAGAAAGTTTGGCTCAGAAAACCATTTCACGAAGCACCTAATCACACTGGAAAAACCATTGTCTTTGGACATACTCCTGTTTATGGTTTGTTGGATCAAAAACCTGGCACATCTGAACTCTGGATAACAGAAGACGGTAAGATTGGAATGGATGGAGGGGCTGTCTACGGCGGTGTTCTTCATGGGATTGTCTTTACCGACCAAGGTATGACAGAACATTACTTCATTGAAAATGATGGCTTTGTTGCTGAAGATTAGTACTCCTAACAGGGTATGGTCTTGTCAAAATGTTAAAAACAATTTATAATTAATAGATACCCTGAAAGGAAGAGAATGATGAACTTAGAAGAATTGAAAAAACGACAGGAGAAGATTCGTAACTTCTCTATTATCGCCCATATTGACCATGGGAAGTCAACACTAGCAGACCGTATTTTGGAAAAGACAGAGACAGTTTCTAGTCGCGAAATGCAGGCCCAACTTCTTGATAGTATGGATTTAGAGCGTGAGCGTGGAATTACGATCAAGCTTAATGCTATCGAGCTTAATTATACGGCTAAAGATGGTGAGACTTATATCTTTCACTTGATTGACACACCAGGACACGTGGATTTCACTTATGAGGTATCACGTTCTCTAGCTGCTTGTGAGGGTGCTATCTTAGTAGTTGATGCCGCCCAAGGGATTGAGGCTCAAACCCTGGCAAACGTCTATCTTGCTTTGGATAATGATTTGGAAATCCTTCCAGTTATCAATAAAATTGACCTACCAGCAGCAGATCCAGAGCGCGTGCGTACAGAAATTGAAGATGTCATTGGTCTAGACGCTAGCGAAGCAGTACTGGCTTCAGCCAAAGCGGGCATCGGTATCGAAGAAATTCTCGAGCAAATTGTCGAAAAAGTACCAGCACCAACTGGTGACGTGTCAGCACCATTGAAAGCCTTGATTTTCGACTCAGTTTATGATGCTTACCGTGGGGTTATCCTCCAAGTGCGTGTCATGGATGGGGTAGTCAAACCTGGTGATAAGATTCAGCTCATGAGTAATGGCAAAACTTTTGATGTGACTGAGGTCGGAATTTTCACACCCAAAGCAGTTGGACGTGATTTCCTAGCAACGGGTGATGTTGGTTATATCGCAGCATCTATCAAGACTGTTCAGGACACACGTGTCGGTGATACAGTAACCTTGGCGACAAATCCAGCGACTGAACCACTTTCAGGATACAAGCAGATGAATCCGATGGTTTTCGCAGGTCTCTATCCAATCGAGTCTAACAAATACAATGACCTTCGTGAAGCCCTTGAAAAATTGCAGTTGAACGATGCTAGTCTTCAGTTTGAACCCGAAACATCGCAAGCTCTTGGATTCGGTTTCCGTTGTGGTTTCCTTGGACTTCTTCATATGGATGTTATTCAGGAACGTTTGGAACGTGAGTTCAACATCGACCTTATTATGACTGCACCGTCTGTTATCTACAAGGTTAATCAGACTGATGGGGAGTCTATGGATGTGTCTAACCCATCTGAGTTCCCAGATCCTACAAAGATTGCGACCATTGAAGAACCTTATGTCAAGGCGCAAATCATGGTACCGCAGGAATTCGTTGGAGCAGTTATGGAGCTAGCTCAGCGCAAACGTGGTGACTTTGTGACCATGGATTATATTGATGACAATCGTGTCAATGTTATCTATCAAATCCCACTAGCTGAGATTGTCTTTGACTTCTTTGATAAGCTCAAATCTTCAACGCGAGGTTATGCAAGCTTTGACTATGAATTGTCAGAGTATCGTCCATCTAAGTTGGTTAAAATGGATATCCTTCTTAATGGTGATAAGGTGGATGCTCTCAGCTTTATCGTTCACAAAGACTTTGCCTACGAACGTGGGAAACTCATTGTTGATAAGCTTAAGAAAATCATTCCTCGTCAACAGTTTGAAGTTCCAATCCAGGCAGCTATCGGGCACAAGATTGTCGCGCGTACAGATATTAAAGCCCTTCGTAAGAACGTTCTTGCCAAGTGTTATGGTGGTGACGTTTCACGTAAACGTAAACTTCTCGAAAAACAAAAAGCTGGTAAGAAACGTATGAAAGCCATCGGTTCTGTAGAAGTGCCTCAGGAAGCTTTCCTCAGTGTCTTGAGCATGGATGAAGAATAGTTGCTAGGTGAGAATGGCATCTAGTATAAGAAATCAATTACTGTATTTTGTAAATTTTCAAAATACAGTAATTTTTTGACACTTTTCTCTTCTTGCTTTAAAATAGAAGGGAAAGGAGAGTTATCATGAAAAAAATAATAACTTTATCTACACTTTTACTTTGCAGTCTTAGTCTAATTGCTTGCAGTCATTCAGAAAAGACAAATGAAGTAAAGACAGAAGCCTCTTCTAGTGTTCAAGAAGTTTCAAGTCAAGAGTCTAGTTCATCGCAAAAACAGACGGAAGAAACGCAAATAGTTGGATCTGATGATTATGGATATGTGAAAATTCCTAAATCATGGGTTCATTTCAAAGAAATTGAAGGTGGAGATGACATTCAGTACTGTGATGGAACAGATGTCAACATTGTAACTCTCAATACTTTTAAACCAGAACAGTTTGGTATTAGTGAAAGCGAATATGCATCGCTAGAAACTGTTCAAATTTCAACTAGCATTTATGAATCCAAACAGAAAAGTCAAGATTTCTCCAAGGTATGGGGGTCAAAATCAACTATCGGTGGCTATGAGGCCTACGTAGTAAACTGTATTGCTAAGAATGGTAAATATTTAATTATCTGGGTATTTAAATCCGATGATGGTAAGTTTAGATATGTTTCTCTTGAAGGTGTTCCAGAGGTATTAAAAAATCTCCTTCCAATGGTGGAAGACAGTTGGACCAATAAAAAGAGTTAAAATCGTAAAAACAGGAGTCATTCCTGTTTTTTGTTTTACTTATCAAGAAATTTATAAAAAATATGTTTGAAATTAGCAAATGTTTAAAACGTAAACAAAAAAAATAAATATCAAACAAAATACAACAAAAAACATTGACAACGGTTTCATATAGTGTTATACTTGTACCATAAAAGTTAAATATGAAGGGAGAAGGTCATGGGATTAGATCATTTCTTTGACAAAGACTTAGTCTTTTGCTTAGAAGCAGATAATCAAGAGCAACTTTTCGATCAAGTTGCAACCCTACTGGAAGAAAAGAAAGTTGTTACAGAGACCTATCGATCGGCCTTGATTGAACGTGAAAAATCGTTCCCAACTGGTTTGGATATGGAGTTTTTAGGGAAGGATTTGCCAAATGTAGCTATCCCTCATACTGATATAATTCATAATCTAACTGAAAATGTTGTCGTGGTTCGTCTGGAAAAACCAGTAACATTCCACAATATGATTGCTCCTGATAAGGAAGTAGAAGTTTCATTATTGTTCTTTATCATCAACAATTCAAGTTCAAGTCAAACAAATATTCTTGCACAGTTGATGGACTTCTTTACAGGCAATGGTCATCTTGAAGCGCTGTCTAAGATTACGGAACCTGAAGCCTTGTTCCAATATATCTCAGAAGCGACTGCTTAATTTGTTAATAATTTTTATATAAAAACGGAGGAAATCCAAATGATTAAAATTCTTGCTGCTTGTGGTGCAGGTGTTAACTCAAGCCACCAAATTAAAAGTGCTCTTGAAGAAGAACTTTCTAACCGTGGGTACGATGTTCAATGTGATGCTGTTATGGTAAAAGATGTCAATGAAGACTTGATTAAAGGTTATGATATCTTCACACCAATCGCTGCTACTGATTTAGGTTTTGAACCAGGTATTCCAGTCGTTGAAGCAGGACCAATCTTGTTCCGTATTCCAGCTATGAGCGCTCCAGTTTATGACAATATTGAAGCAGCTATCAAAGAACATGGTCTAAGTTAATTATTAATTTGTAAATATTCCATAAAAATAAAGGGAGGAAAATTATGGATATCATTATCGAACTAGCCAATAAGCTGTTCAAACCTATCTTGGAAATGGGTGGACCGATCATCATGCTGATCATTTTGACATTATTGGCTCTACTTTTTGGAGTGAAATTCTCCAAAGCGCTTGAAGGTGGTATCAAACTTGCCATCGCTCTTACTGGTATCGGTGCTATCATCGGTATGTTAAATGGTGCTTTCTCAGCGTCTCTTGCAAAATTCGTTGAAAACACTGGTATTCAATTGAATATTACCGACGTTGGTTGGGCACCACTTGCTACAATCACTTGGGGTTCAGCTTGGACACTTTACTTCTTGCTTGTGATGTTGATCGTCAACATTGTAATGCTTGCAATGAAGAAAACTGATACACTTGACGTCGATATCTTTGATATCTGGCACTTGTCTATCACAGGTCTTTTGATCAAATGGTACGCTGACAACAATGGAGTTAGCCAAGGAGTTTCACTCTTCATCGCGACTGCAGCAGTTGTTCTTGTTGGGGTTCTTAAAATCATCAACTCTGACTTGATGAAACCAACATTTGATGACCTTCTTAACGCACCAAGTTCATCACCAATGACTTCAACTCACATGAACTACATGATGAACCCAGTTATCATGGTTTTGGATAAGATTTTTGATAAACTCTTCCCAGGTCTTGATAAATACGACTTTGACGCTGCTAAATTGAATAAACGAATCGGTTTCTGGGGATCTAAATTCTTCATCGGTTTCATCCTTGGTATCGTTATCGGTTTGATGGGAACTCCACATCCAGTTCCTGGTGTTGAAGGTGCTGATAAATGGGAACTTGTTATTAAAGGTTGGTTGTCACTTGGTTTGACTGCCGGTGTCTGCTTGGAGCTCTTCTCATTGATCGGTTCATGGTTTATCGCAGCCGTAGAACCACTTTCACAAGGTATTACAAACGTTGCTACTAAACGTCTTCAAGGACGTAAATTCAACATTGGTCTTGACTGGCCATTTATCGCTGGTCGTGCTGAAATCTGGGCTTGTGCCAACGTACTTGCACCAATCATGTTGGTTGAAGCAGTGCTTCTTTCAAACGTCGGAAATGGTATCTTGCCACTTGCTGGTATCATCGCAATGGGTGTAACTCCAGCTCTCTTGGTAGTTACTCGTGGTAAATTGCTCCGTATGATTATCTTCGGAACACTCTTGTTGCCACTCTTCCTTCTTTCAGGTACACTTATCGCACCATTTGCAACAGAACTTGCTAAAGGTGTAGGTGCCTTCCCAGAAGGTGTAAGCCAAACTCAATTGATTACTCACTCAACTCTTGAAGGACCAATCGAAAAACTATTTGGTTGGGCAATTGGTAACGCTACAACTGGTGATATCAAAGCAATCCTTGGCGCATTAGTATTCCTAGTATTCTACGTTGGTATCTTTGCATGGTACAGAAAACAAATGATCAAACGTAATGAAGAATACGCAGCAAATGCAAAATAATTCGCTCCTAAAAATGTAAATTGTAAAAACTAGGTTGTCAGTTTCCAAATCTGGAGTCGACAGCCTAGTTTTTTTAGGTCTTAAATAAATGGAGGTAATTCTAATGATTGAATTAAAAACAGAACAGCTAAGTGTACAGTTTCAAACTTTTGGTGGTGCACTTTCTTCAATAAAAGATAAAGATGGAATTGAGTATTTGTGGCAGGGAGATTCAACTTACTGGAGTGGACAAGCACCTGTTTTATTTCCAATCTGTGGATCCGTTAGAAATGATACTGTCTTGTATGAGCATGAAGATGGTAGTCAAGTAGCAGGTAAAATTCCACGTCATGGTTTGGTTCGAAAAAAAGAATTTGAATTAGTAGAACAAACAGAGAACTCTGTCACCTTTGCTATCGAAGATGACCAAGAAATGTATGAGAATTATCCCTATCATTTTCGTCTAGAAATAACTTATACTGTTACTGGAAAGACTATTTGTACACAGTATCAAGTTACCAATAAGGAAACAGATAAGAAAATGCCTTACTTTATTGGTGGACATCCAGGCTTTAACTGTCCTTTATTTGATGATGAAGCTTATGAAGACTACTATCTTGAATTTGAAAAGCCAGAAACTTGTACAGTTCCAAAACCATTCCCAGAAACAGGGATGTTGGATTTTCAAGATAGAAGTAGCTGGTTAAAAGATCAAAAAGAATTGGATTTAAACTATGATTTCTTTAGCTATGATGCTGTGACGTTAGATGAGTTAGCCTCTCGCTCTGTTTCCTTACGATCACGTAGGCATGATAAGGGATTAAAACTAGACTTTAAAGAGTTTCCAAACTTAATCGTTTGGTCAACGCTTAATAAAGGTCCCTTCCTTGCTCTGGAACCTTGGTCTGGTTTGTCAACTTCACTTGAAGAGGGCGATCATCTAGAGGATAAGAAGAATGTTCGAATTTTAAATCCAGGTCAAAGTGATCAAATTGGTTTCGATATAGAAATTTTCTAAAAAATAAACAAAAACAAACACAAACTGTTGACTTTTTTAAACAATAGTAGTATATTATGTTTAGAAAGAACAATTTGTGTTTGTTTTAACAAGTTATTCTTCCAATTTCTCAAAGGAGAAGTTACAAAGAGTGATTAGATAAATCATTCTTAAACTAAAATAGTCAACAAAAACTACTAGTAACTACTTGGTGATGGTCATTTTCTTTCCATAACCAAAATATTTTTACTGGTCTATATAAAAAAGGAGTATACAATATGTCTATTGTTATTGGTGCAGATGCTGCAGGTTTGAGATTGAAAGAAGTCGTTAAAGATTTCTTGGAAAAAGAAAACTTCCACGTTGTGGATGTTACAGCTGAAGGTCAAGACTTCGTTGATGTAACTCTTGCAGTTGCTGAAGAAGTTAAAAAAGAAGAACAAAACCTTGGTATTGTCATTGATGCTTATGGTGCAGGTCCATTTATGGTTGCTACTAAAATCAAGGGAATGGTTGCTGCAGAAGTCTCTGACGAACGTTCAGCTTATATGACTCGTGGTCACAACAACTCACGTATGATTACTATGGGTGCTCAACTTGTTGGTGACGAATTGGCTAAGAACATCGCTAAAGGCTTTGTAAATGGTAAGTATGACGGCGGTCGTCACCAAATCAGGGTCGACATGTTGAACAAAATGTGCTAATTTTTATAACGAAAGAAAGGTAAGATAAAAATGAGAATTGCAATTGGATGTGACCACATCGTAACTAATGAAAAAATGGCGGTTTCAGAATTTTTGAAATCAAAAGGACATGAAGTCATCGACTTTGGTACTTATGACCACGCTCGTACTCACTACCCAATCTTTGGTAAAAAAGTTGGTGAAGCAGTAGTTAGTGGCCAAGCTGATCTTGGTGTATGTATCTGTGGTACTGGTGTAGGTATCAATAACGCTGTTAACAAAGTTCCAGGTGTTCGTTCTGCTTTGGTTCGTGATATGACAACAGCTCTTTACGCTAAAGAACAATTGAATGCCAACGTTATCGGATTTGGTGGTAAAATCACTGGTGAATTGCTTATGTGCGATATCATTGAAGCTTTCATCAACGCTGAATACAAACCATCTGAAGAAAATAAAAAATTGATCGCTAAAATCCAACACGTTGAAACTCATAACGATCATCAAACAGATGCCAACTTCTTTACAGAGTTCCTTGAAAAATGGGATCGCGGTGAATACCACGACTAAGAGGTGACTCATGATTTTAACAGTCACAATGAACCCATCCATTGATATTTCCTATCCTTTGGATGAATTGAAAATTGACACTGTCAACCGTGTTGTTGATGTTACGAAAACAGCGGGTGGTAAAGGTCTCAATGTTACACGAGTTCTATCAGAATTTGGTGATTCTGTAGTCGCAACAGGACTTGTTGGTGGTAAACTTGGTGATTTTTTAGTAGAAAATATTGATGATCAAGTTTCGAAACGTTTCTTTTCTATCCAAGGGGAAACTCGTAACTGTATCGCAATTCTACATGGAGAAAACCAAACAGAAATCCTAGAAAAAGGTCCTGAAGTTCAAGAAAAAGAAGGTCAAGATTTCTTGGCTCATTTCAAGGAACTTTTAGAGACTGTAGAGGTAGTAGCCATTTCAGGTAGTCTACCGGCAGGACTTCCTGTTGACTATTATGCTAGTTTAGTTGAACTTGCGAATCATGCTGGGAAACCTGTTGTATTGGACTGTTCAGGCGCTGCACTTCAGGCAGTTCTTGAGTCTCCACATAAACCAACAGTCATCAAACCAAATAATGAAGAATTATCTCAACTTTTAGGAAGAGAAATTTCTAAAGACTTGGATGAATTAAAAGAAGTCCTTCAAGAACCACTATTTGATGGAATCGAGTGGATTATCGTTTCCTTAGGTGCTAATGGTGCTTTTGCAAAACACGGGGATACTTTCTATAAAGTAGATATTCCAAAAATCCAAGTTGTAAACCCAGTTGGGTCAGGTGATTCAACCGTTGCAGGTATTGCATCAGGATTGTTCCATAAAGAATCTGATCAAGAATTACTGACTAAGGCGAATGTCCTTGGTATGCTAAATGCTCAAGAAAAAATGACCGGTCATGTCAATATGGCTAACTATCAAGGTCTATATGACCAACTAGTAGTGAAAGAGGTATAAAATGGTTTTAACAGAAAATAAACGTGCATGTTTGGAAAAACTCTCTGATGAAAATGGTATCATCTCAGCTCTTGCTTTTGACCAACGTGGTGCTTTGAAACGCCTCATGGCTCAATACCAAACAGAAGAGCCAACAGTAGCTCAAATGGAAGAACTTAAAGTCTTGGTAGCGGATGAATTGACGAAATACGCTTCATCTATGCTTCTTGACCCTGAGTATGGACTTCCAGCTACAAAAGCTCTTGATGAAAAAGCTGGTCTTCTCCTTGCTTATGAGAAAACTGGATACGACACAACAAGTACAAAACGTTTGCCAGACTGCTTGGATGTTTGGTCTGCAAAACGTATCAAGGAACAAGGTGCAGATGCTGTTAAGTTCTTGCTTTACTATGACGTAGATAGCTCTGACGAACTCAACCAACAAAAACAAGCCTACATTGAACGTATCGGTTCTGAGTGTGTGGCTGAAGACATTCCATTCTTCCTTGAAATCCTTGCCTACGATGAAAAGATTGCTGACGCAGGTTCTGCTGAATACGCTAAAGTGAAACCACACAAGGTTATTGGTGCGATGAAAGTATTCTCAGATCCACGCTTTAACATCGATGTCTTGAAAGTAGAAGTTCCAGTTAACGTTAAGTACGTTGAAGGCTTTGCTGAAGGTGAAGTTGTTCATACACGTGAAGAAGCAGCAGCATTCTTCAAAGCCCAAGACGAAGCTACTAATCTTCCTTACATCTACTTGAGTGCAGGTGTATCCGCTAAGCTCTTCCAAGAAACTCTTGTATTTGCCCACGAATCAGGCGCAAACTTCAACGGAGTTCTTTGTGGACGTGCAACATGGGCTGGATCAGTTGAAGCTTACATCAAAGATGGTGAAGCGGCAGCTCGCGAATGGCTTCGTACAACTGGTTTTGAAAACATCGATGAACTTAATAAGGTTCTTCAAACAACAGCTACTTCATGGACTGAACGTGTGTAAACTTCCCCCCTTTATGTCCTAAAACCTAGCATAAAATTTTAAAAAAAGTTGTATGTAAAGGTTTACAAAAAATCATTCTTGTGATATACTAAAGTCACAAGTTAATACAAAGTGAGTGTTACTAAGTAATATTAGGCATGATCACAGATGACTCAGATGTATGTTTTCTGAGTTCATTTGTGGTCATTTTTTATGCTCACAAAACTTAAATAATAGGGCAAGGAGGTTGCCATGTATCGGATATTAAATCCAATGAATAACAATGTTTCTCTCGTGCGTAATAGTAAGGGAGAGGAGTTGATCGTAATTGGTAAGGGTATTTCGTTCGGTAAGAAGAAGGGAGATTTGATTTCTGAGAATCAGGTTGAAAAAGTTTTCCGAATGAAAACGGAAGAGTCGCGAGAAAATTTTATGGCTCTTCTCAAGGATGTACCGCTTGATTTTATTACAGTCACTTATGAGATAATTGATAATCTTTCTAAAAAATATCAATATCCTGTCCAAGAGTATCTATACGTCACTCTGACAGACCATATCTATTGTTCTTATCAGGCTATTGGTCAAGGACGCTATAAGGATAGTAACTTGCCTGATATTTCTGCCAAGTATCCTATCGCTTTTCAAATTGCACAAGAAGCTTTTGAAATTTATCGTCAAAAACTGACAGAAAATTTTCCTGAAGACGAGATCATTCGTATCGCTTATCACTTCATCAATGCAGAAGGTGAAAATGAAGTCGAAGTTGTTGAGTCGATTGATAAGAGAAAGGAAATTTTAAAGAGAGTTGAAAGCGTTTTGAAGAGTTATAAAATCCAGCGAACACCTGAAAATAATAATTTCTACGATCGCTTTATGATTCATCTCAATTATTTCTTGGATTATCTGGATCGTAGTCGCGATGATAATCAATCCTTGCTCGATATGGAAGAACATATAAAGAATACCTATCCAGAAGCATTCGAGATTGGTAGCAAAATTTATGAAGTCATTGCACAGGAAACTGGTCTTGACCTCTACAAGAGTGAACGAGTTTATCTTGTTCTACACATTCAACGTTTATTGTCATAACATTTACTAAAAATTATATAAGGAGAATTCTATCATGAATAGAGAAGAAGTAACATTGTTAGGTTTTGAGATTGTTGCCTATGCTGGCGATGCTCGTTCAAAACTCTTAGAAGCTCTGAAAGCTGCTGAAGCTGGTGATTTTGCAAAAGCAGATAGCCTAGTAGAGGAAGCTGGTTCTTGTATTGCAGAAGCTCACCACGCGCAAACGAGTCTTTTAACCAAGGAAGCTGCTGGTGACGATTTGGCTTATAGCGTGACCATGATGCATGGCCAAGATCATCTGATGACTACAATCTTGCTAAAAGATTTGATGCATCATTTAATTGAACTTTATAAAAGAGGAGCTAAATAATGAATAAGTTAATTGCCTATATCGAGAAAGGGAAGCCTTTCTTTGAAAAACTATCTCGAAATATCTATCTTCGTGCTATTCGTGATGGATTTATCGCTGGAATGCCTGTTATTCTATTCTCAAGTATTTTTATCTTGATTGCTTTTGTACCAAACTCTTGGGGCTTTAAATGGTCTGATGAAGTAGTAGCACTTTTGATGAAACCTTACAGCTACTCTATGGGGATTCTAGCAGTCTTGGTAGCTGGTACCACTGCTAAATCTTTAACAGACTCCGTCAATCGTAGTATGGAGAAAACCAACCAAATCAACTATATGTCAACGCTCCTAGCAGCTATTGTCGGTTTGCTGATGTTGGCAGCTGACCCAATCGAGGGTGGTTTTGCGACAGGATTCCTTGGAACAAAAGGGTTGCTTTCAGCCTTCCTGGCAGCTTTTGTAACTGTAGCTATCTATAAGGTTTGTGTGAAGAACAACGTTACTATTCGCATGCCTGACGAAGTTCCACCGAATATCTCACAAGTCTTTAAAGACGTTATTCCGTTTACGCTTTCAGTTGTTTCTCTTTATGCTCTTGACTTGCTCGCTCGTCAATTTGTTGGTGCAAGCGTTGCAGAATCAATTGGTAAATTCTTTGCACCATTATTCTCTGCTGCTGATGGTTATCTAGGTATTACCATTATCTTTGGTGCCTTTGCCTTCTTCTGGTTTGTTGGTATCCATGGTCCATCTATCGTTGAGCCTGCTATCGCAGCTATTACCTATGCAAATGCCGAAGTCAACTTGAACCTTCTTCAACAAGGTATGCACGCTGACAAGATTCTTACTTCTGGTACACAAATGTTTATCGTCACTATGGGTGGTACAGGAGCAACTCTTGTAGTTCCATTCATGTTTATGTGGTTGTGTAAGTCTAAGCGTAACCGTGCCATTGGACGTGCTTCAGTAGTTCCAACCTTCTTCGGTGTAAATGAACCAATCTTGTTTGGTGCACCACTTGTTTTGAATCCAATCTTCTTTATTCCATTTATCTTCGCACCTATTGCAAACGTATGGATCTTCAAATTCTTTATCGAAACGCTTGGCATGAACTCATTTACTGCCAACCTTCCATGGACTACACCAGGACCTCTTGGTATTGTTCTTGGTACAAACTTCCAGTTCTTATCATTCGCTCTTGCAGCATTATTAATCGTAGTAGATATTGTTATCTACTATCCATTCCTCAAGGTTTATGACGAACAAATTCTTGAAGAAGAACGTTCTGGTAAAGCCAACGATGAATTAAAAGAAAAAGTAGCAGCAAACTTTAATACTGCTAAAGCTGATGCTATCCTTGAAAAAGCTGGAGTAGAATCAGCACAAAATACAATTACAGAAGAAACCAACGTACTCGTTCTCTGTGCAGGTGGTGGAACAAGTGGTCTTCTTGCCAACGCCTTGAATAAAGCAGCAGCTGAGTACAAGGTGCCAGTTAAAGCTGCAGCTGGTGGCTATGGTGCTCACCGTGAAATGTTGCCAGAATTTGACCTTGTTATCCTTGCTCCTCAAGTAGCTTCAAACTATGAGGACATGAAGGCTGAAACAGATAAACTTTGCATCAAATTGGCTAAGACTGAAGGAGCTCAATACATCAAGTTGACTCGTGATGGTAAAGGTGCTCTTGCATTTGTTCAAGCGCAATTCGATTAATGATAGGGACTGTAAAACAGTCTCCTATCATTACGGAAATCGCTATGGCGAATTTCCTAATCGCCTTGTTAATTCGTCGGTAAAAAAATATCGTTTTTACCTCCTTATGTCACAATTCGGTGACTTGCTACAAGAAGTGAGATGGAGATGGATGGCTCACTAACTCCTCTCCCCTCACTTTTCATTTTATCCAATCAAGAAATAGGTGAAAAAATGACAAAAACACTTCCTAAAGATTTTATTTTTGGTGGCGCAACAGCAGCTTATCAAGCAGAAGGAGCTACGCATACAGATGGTAAAGGTCCTGTTGCCTGGGACAAATACCTAGCAGATAACTATTGGTACACAGCTGAACCAGCGAGTGACTTCTATCATAAATATCCAGTAGACTTAAAATTAGCTGAGGAATATGGTGTAAATGGTATTCGTATTTCTATTGCTTGGTCACGTATTTTCCCAACTGGTTATGGTGAAGTAAATCCAAAAGGGGTAGAATTCTATCATAACTTATTTGCAGAATGTCATAAACGCCATGTAGAACCGTTCGTTACTCTTCATCACTTTGATACACCTGAAGCTCTTCACTCAAATGGAGACTTCTTAAATCGTGAAAACATCGAACACTTTGTAGATTATGCTGCATTCTGTTTTGAAGAATTCCCAGAAGTAAACTACTGGACAACCTTTAATGAAATTGGTCCAATCGGTGATGGTCAATACTTGGTCGGTAAATTCCCACCAGGTATTCAATATGACCTTGCCAAAGTCTTCCAATCCCACCACAATATGATGGTTTCTCATGCACGTGCTGTGAAATTGTACAAAGACAAAGGTTACAAAGGTGAAATCGGGGTTGTTCACGCCCTTCCAACTAAGTATCCATTGGATCCTAAAAATCCTGCAGACGTTCGTGCTGCTGAGTTGGAAGATATCATCCACAACAAATTTATCTTGGATGCTACATACCTTGGACACTATTCAGATGCAACAATGGAAGGTGTAAACCACATCTTATCAGTAAATGGTGGTGAGTTGGATCTTCGTGACGAAGACTTTGCAGCACTTGAAGCAGCTAAAGATTTGAACGACTTCCTTGGAATTAACTATTACATGAGTGACTGGATGGAAGCCTTTGATGGTGAAACTGAGATCATCCACAATGGTAAAGGAGAAAAAGGAAGCTCTAAATACCAAATCAAGGGTGTTGGACGTCGTGTAGCTCCTGACTATGTACCTCGTACTGACTGGGACTGGATCATCTACCCTCAAGGTTTGTATGATCAAATCATGCGTGTTAAGAAAGATTATCCAAACTACAAGAAGATCTACATCACTGAAAACGGACTTGGATACAAGGATGAATTCGTTGATAACACAGTTTACGATGACGGCCGTATTGATTATGTGAAACAACACTTGGAAGTATTGTCTGATGCGATTGCAGAAGGTGCAAACGTCAAAGGATACTTCATATGGTCATTGATGGACGTCTTCTCATGGTCTAATGGTTATGAAAAACGTTACGGACTTTTCTATGTTGATTTTGATACACAAGAACGTTATCCTAAGAAATCTGCACATTGGTACAAAAAACTAGCTGAGACCCAAGTGATTGAATAGTACAACTAGTTATTAGGTATAGAATTTAAGCGAGGAAAGTTTATGCTCAAAGATTTTTTCAAATCAATCTATGAAAAAGTTTATATTATTAACTTTGAACATTGCTCTCATGTACCATCCTTGACCAAGGAGCAACTTGCAAGTCTTGGAAAATGGTATGTCTCGACAGGTAAGGAGTGGATTTGTCATTCAGACTATGAATTTGAAGAATTTCAAAAGCTATTCTTAAATTTTGTCAACGCAGAAGATAAGGATAACATTTCCTTTGTTTCGGATTTTATGCCATTTCAACACTAAAATATTATAAAGAGGAATCTATCTCATACTAGGGGATATTCCTCTTTTTTATCTAGATTTTACCTGAAAGTCAAAAAAATTCTTGACAGATTTATGTTATAGGAGTAAAATCTTAACTAGTTAAATAACTGGTTAAGTATAAAAAGAAAATAGTTTAATCGCTCAAATCTTGTTTGATAAATAGAAAACAGAAGGAGGAGTTTTAAAAGTGAGTAATTTTTCTAAATCGATATTTAACCGGTTAAGGATATTCTTTAGGAAAAGTATAGTTCTTCTTTAACGAATAAATGAAATAGAAAGTGTATTAAGATGAAAATCAATAAAAAATATGTACTTGGTTCCGTAGCTCTTTTGGCTTTAAGCCTTTCAAGTTATGAATTGGGGCGTTACCAAGCGGTACAGACTAGCAAAGAGTCTAATCGTGTGTCTTATATAGAAGGAAATCAGGCTAGTGCTAAGACTGAAAATCTGACACCAGATGAGGTTAGTCAGCGAGAGGGGATTAATGCTGAACAAATTGTTGTTAAAATTACCGATCAAGGCTACGTAACTTCACATGGAGACCATTATCATTACTTTAATGGCAAGGTTCCTTATGATGCTATCATTAGTGAAGAACTTCTGATGAAAGATCCGAATTATCAGTTGAAGGATTCAGACATTGTCAACGAAGTCAAGGGTGGTTATGTCATTAAGGTTGATGGTCGCTATTATGTATACCTCAAAGATGCATCCCATGCAGAAAATATTCGTAGTAAGGATGAGATCAATCGTCAGAAGCAAGAACATGGGCATGATGGTGGAACAAAGGTTAGTAATGAAGTTGCTCTAGCAAGGGCACAGGGGCGTTATACGACGGATGATGGCTATGTTTTTAATGCAAGTGATATTATCGAGGATACGGGTGATGCATATATCGTTCCCCATGGCAATCATTTCCACTATATTCCAAAGAGTGACTTATCGGCTAGTGAACTCGCTGCTGCTCAGGCTTTCTTATCTGGTAAAGGTGGCCAAACAAGCTCAGTTGGGTATCGACCGTCAACAAATTCTTCTAGCAGCTCATCAGAGGCATCGAATAGTAGTACATATAGACAAACGAATCAAAGCAATGTTGAGGCAAATACTAGAAGATGGACCCCAAGTGTTAGCCCACAAGTGGATAATAGTTATCAAGCAAGTCCAAGTGAAGACGTATCTAGTCTTTTGAAACAACTTTATGTCTTGCCACTCAGCCAACGACATGTGGAATCAGATGGGCTTGTCTTTGATCCAGCGCAAATTACAAGAAAAACTGCGAATGGGGTAGCGGTACCTCATGGGGATCACTATCATTTTATCCCTTATTCTCAAATGTCTGATTTAGAGCAGAAGATTGCAAGAATGATTTCGGTAAAAGGACAAAATAATGGAAACAATAAGCCAGTAAATACCCAAAAGTCAACAAACAGTAAAGTTGAACATAAATTTTTAGGAAATTCAATTAAAGCTTATGGAAAAGGTCTGGATGGCAAACCATACGATACTAGTGATGGATATGTATTCAGTAAAGATTCTATCTATTCAGTTGATAAATCAGGCATTATAGCGAGACATGGAAATCATTTCCATTATGTGGGATTTGGAGAGTTAGAACAATTTGAATTAGATGAAGTTAGCAAGTGGATGAAGGAAAAAGGTCAAGCTAATGATAGTGTTATTCCTTCAGAGAAAATGAATAATGAAGAAAAACCAAAATTTGATTCAAAAAAAGTGACTAGTAAAGTTATCAAAAATGGTAAAGTTGGTTATGTTCTTAAAGAAAACGGAAAAGAATATTTCTATTCTCGAGACGAACTTGATCTTACTCAAATTGCTTTTTCTGAACAAGAACTAATGCTTAAGGATCGAGATCATTATCGTTATGATATAGTAGACACAGGGATTAAACCAAGATTAGCTGTAGATGTCTCAAGTTTGCCGATGCATGCAGCTAATACTACCTATGATACTGGAAGTTCATTCATTATTCCACACATTGATCATATTCACGTTGTGCCTTACTCATGGTTAGAGCCTGATCAAATTGCGACTATTAAATATGTAATGCAACATCCTGATGTGCGTCCTGAAGTTTGGTCTAAGCCGGGTCATGAGGATGCTGGATCTGTTATTGCTAATGTGACTCCTCTTGGAAAACGCGCTGGAATGCAGAATTGGCAAATTATCCATTCTGCTGAAGAAGTTCAGAAAGCTCTTGCAGAAGGTCGATTTGCAACTCCAGATGGCTATATTTTTGATCCGAAAGATGTATTGGCAAAAGAAACTTTTGTATGGGAAGACAAATCATTTAGTATTCCAAGAGCGGGAGGTGGTTCATTGAGAAGTATCACTAAATCCGACTTGTCAGAAGTAGAATGGAAAGAAGCACAAGACTTAATAGCAAAAAGAATAAAAGAAAAAGAATCCAAAACTGAAACGTCTACACATCCTAATAAAGAATTAAAACCTGATTCAAACAATACTGAAAATAGTGATAAGAATAATACTGCTGTAGATAAAACTGAGGAGCAACCGAAGAATAATATAGGTGTAAATGAGACTGGTACAACCAACGAAATTACTTCAGAAAATAAGGTTGAAGATAAAGAAAACTCCAAAGAAGAAAGTGACGATGATTTACCAGACTACGGATTGGATAAAGTAACTTTAAATGAACATATAGAAAAGTTAGCAAAAATTGCACAAATCGATCCTAAGTTTCTAATTTTTCAGCCAGAAGGTGTTCAGTTTTACAATAAAAATGGTGAATTAGTGATGTATGACATTAAGACACTAAAACAAATAAAACTTTAAAATATTTTTATTAATTATAATCTAGTCGAAAGGATATTGTTCGATTTTTAATTGAATAATGTCCTTTTCTTTGTTAAAAAGCTGAAATTAGCTGTCTAAAAAAATGAATCAAGGAGTTCTAAAACGATTAAAAGTCAAATGTTAAAAATAACCAGTGAGAACTGATAATGAAATTTAGTTCTCACTTTTTTCATGAAAATGTAGAAAAAATATTGACATTTTAAATTTTTAGGAGTAAAATGTTTACTAGTTAATTAAATGGTTAAATACTAGTTAAGGAGTTGTTATGAAAAAAAGAAGTATCCTATGGCTCATGATTGCCTTATTTGCTCTTACCTTAGGAGCATGTGGACAAAAGACCAGTCAAGACAAGAGTGATGAAACTAAAGGGATGAAAATTGTGACCAGTTTTTATCCTATCTATGCCATGGTCAAGGAAGTATCTGGTGACTTGAATGATGTTCGAATGATTCAGTCAAGTAGCGGAATTCACTCCTTTGAACCTTCGGCAAATGATATCGCAGCAATATACGATGCCGATGTTTTTGTCTATCATTCTCATACACTAGAGTCATGGGCGGGAAGTTTGGATCCAAGCCTGCAAAAATCCAAGGTAAAGGTCTTAGAAGCATCAGAAGGTATGACCTTGGAGCGCGTGCCTGGCTTAGAAGATATGCAGGCAGGAGATGGGATTGATGAGAAAACCTTGTATGATCCTCATACTTGGTTAGATCCTGAAAAAGCTGGCGAAGAAGCGCAAATTATCGCTGACAAACTTTCAGAGGTTGATAGTGAGCATAAAGAAACTTACCAGAAAAATGCGCAAGCCTTTATCAAAAAAGCTCAAGAATTAACTAAGAAATTCCAGCCAAAATTTGAAAAAGCGACTCAGAAAACTTTTGTAACACAGCATACAGCCTTTTCATATTTAGCTAAACGATTTAGACTTAATCAACTTGGTATTGCAGGTATCTCTCCTGAACAAGAACCTAGCCCAAGACAGTTAACCGAAATTCAAGAATTTGTAAAGACTTATAAGGTCAAAACCATCTTTACAGAGAGCAATGCATCATCTAAGGTAGCGGATACACTCGTCAAATCAACAGGTGTGAGTCTTAAAACCCTAAATCCTTTAGAGGCAGACCCACAAAATGACAAGTCCTACTTAGAAAACCTAGAAGAAAATATGGCTATCTTAGCTGAAGAATTGAAATGAGGAGATTATGAAGATTAATAAAAAATATCTAGCGGGATCTGCAGTGGTCCTTGCCTTAAGTGTTTGTGCTTATGCTTTAAATCAACATCAAGCACCTGAGAAAAAAGATGACAACCGTGTATCCTACGTTGATGGTAAAGAGTCTGAAGCTAAAAAGAATGAAACTCTTACACCAGACCAAGTTAGCAAGAAGGAAGGCATAGAAGCTGAACAGATTGTTACCAAAATCACTGATCAAGGTTATGTGACTTCCCACGGCGACCATTTCCATTACTATAATGGTAAGGTTCCTTATGATGCTATCTTTAGTGAAGAACTGGTCATGAAAGATCCAAACTATCAGCTGAAGGATGAAGATATTGTCAATGAGATTAAAGGTGGCTATATCATCAAAGTTGATGGGAGATACTATGTCTATCTAAAAGATGCTAGCCATGCAGATAATGTTCGTAGCAAAGACCAAATTGAGCGTCAGAAACGGGAAGGCACATCAGATAGAGGAAATGAAACTAAGGAAGTCCTTGCTGCACGAGCTCAAGGCCGATATACAACTGATGACGGTTACGTTTTTAATGCTGCAGATATTATTGAAGACACAGGTGACGCTTATATCGTTCCTCATGGTGGCCATTATCATTACGTTCCTAAGAGTGCTCTATCTTCAAGTGAATTGGCTGCCGCTCAAGCTTACCTTGCTGGAAGAGGAAGTCAACAAAGTCTAACAGACTACAAACCGATTCCAAGTGTTGAATCAAGTCATCAAGTAGAGAAACCAGCTACAAGCAATTCAGTACAAGAAGAAAATAATCTTCAAAAACTTCTAGAACAGCTTTACGCTTTACCAGTTAGTCAACGCTATAAAGAATCTGATGGTTTGGTATTTGACCCAGCTAAAATTACCAGTCGTACGCCTAATGGAGTTGCTATCCCTCATGGAAATCATTACCATTTCATCCCTTATAGTAGTTTATCTGCTTTGGAGCAAAAGATTGCACGCTTGATACCACTTTCAGGTCTAGTAACACCATCAAATCCTTTAGAAACTCCAAGTAAACCTAGTGAAGATCATGAGCACAACCATGACCATGAAGATGGAGAGAATCATGATCATGACCACCATGGACACGACCAAGAAGAGCCGGGTCATCATGGTCAGGAAGGCGAAGGACAAGGCCATGACCATGACCACAATCATGACAATCCCCACGATCACGGATTCGATACTAATCGTGTTATAAGTGAAGATGAGCAAGGTTTTATCGTTTCTCATGGGGACCACAATCATTATTTTTACAAGAAAGATTTGACGGCTCAACAGATTAAAGAAGCTCAGGAACACTTGAAAGGTAAAACCGAAGTTAAACCTAATCCATCAGATGAGCACCATGATGAAGACGGGCATGATCACCACCATGGTGAAGACCACGATCACGGATTCGATGCTGACCGAGTGATAAGTGAAGATGAGGAAGGTTTTGTCGTTTCTCATGGAGACCACAATCATTATTTCTTTAAAAAGGATTTATCAGCAGAGCAGATTAAGGCTGCTCAAGAGCACTTGAAGGAACATCATCAGGCAGAACCTGTCAAACCACTGGCAAAAGATGTAGAAGCATTTTCAAGAGATGCTAGTGATGAAGAAAAAATGGAGTATATCTCTAAAACCTATGGTGTTCCGCTTGAAGCAATCCGAATTTCAAATGGATTCTTTGTATTTGGTAATCCAGACCAGGCTTATGATCCAACTCACATTCACCCTTACGCAGTTCGTAAGGAACACGTTCGTATTCCGCTTCAAACAGGTGATGCAGAACTTGATTTCCTAAACGAACTCTATACAACTGCACTTCGTGATGGTGTCTCTCCATATAGTTTGCAGGTGGAAAATGGTAGCTTCGTTATTCCTCACGGAGATCATAATCACTACATTAAAGTGCAGACTAAAGGTTATGAAGTGGCTTTGAAACATAAGATTCCTGCCTTGCAATCCAACTACCAACCAGGTGCATTTGATGAAACGACTGTTCAAAACAAGGTTGATCAACTTCTAGCAGAAAGTCGCGAAGTTTACAAGGATAAACCAATTTTACAAAGACAAATTGAGCTTGCCTTGGGACAATTCTCTGAAAATATGAAGAAGCTCTCAACCAACTCAACTGCAGGATATTTGACAGCTTTGGATTTGTTTGACAAGCAGTATATCCACGTTGACTCTAGTGTAAAACCAACAGAAATCAGTCCATTAGACAAAAAATATCAAGCTTTAGTAGATAAGATTAATACCTTGGATACGGATGCTTATGGACTTCCTAAAAAGGATCTCTTGGCTCAACTCCAAGAAAATAAATTGGCTCAAGATGAGGCTGGTTTAGATGCAGTTGAAGCTAAACTACAAGCTCTGCAAGATTTTAATGATCGTACTGGTGTTACGACAGTCGAATACATTAAGTATTTCTATCAACATCTGTCAGATGGTCGTTTAAATGACACTCTTAGAAATAAAGTTGCTAACTTAACTTGGACTCTTTATCAGTCACAATCCTTCCTTAAGGCGACTGACTTGAACAAACTTTTCCCAGAAATCTATCAAACAAAACTAGAAGTTGAAGAAGCTCTTAAAAACGAGCCAGTTGCAAGTAAGCCTTCTGAAACAATCTTAGATAGAGAAAAAGTTGATGGCCATAGTGCTAAAACTGCAGTTTATGAGTTCTTGAAAGGATTGTTTGATGATATTCAACCTGAGGACCAAAGTAACCATGTCTTAAAAGGTCAGGTAGCAGGACTTTTAACAAAAGCTGTAGAATTGGTAAGCCAAGTGAAAGAAGAAGGTGTTAAAGCTTCACTTGTTGATGAAGTGAAGAATCTGAAAGCTGCCTTTGACAAAGAGGATGCTGACCTAGATGAATTAAACACGCAAGTACAAGATCTTCTGAAACGTATTTCATTAACTATTCAGAAAGAAAGCCAGGAAGAGGCTCAAGATCCACAACTTTTGGCTCTTTATCAACAGCTTTATAACGGAATTATTGCCCTCCATAGCTATCTAGAGATGAATCATGGTTCAGATGCTGACTTTGAAAAAGTCGATGCTCTGTTTGATAAACTAGCAGCAGCTAGCAAAGACAAGCAAGCTCTTCTAGCACTTGCTCAAGAAATTGTCTCATTAAACCAAGATTTTCAATCCAAAGTCAAGCCAGCTGAAGCTAACACCGAAACAGCCAATAAAGAAACAAATGATAAACAAGCTGAGTCAACCTTAACCGCTGCAACTACATCTCCAGAAACAAGAGAAAAAGTAGCAGAATAACAAAAAGTTCAGTCAGCTACCGTGTCAAAAGTAGACTGCTGATAAAAAAAGAGGTCGGGAATTTTTTCCCGATTTCTTTAGTCTTTATAAGCTACAATCCCAATAATGGTGTCGACTGCACGTTCCATTGTTTGTAGACTAACGTATTCAAAACGTCCGTGCATATTCTCGCCACCAGCGAAGATATTTGGCGTTGGAATTCCCATAAAGGAAATTTTAGAACCGTCTGTTCCTCCACGAATCGGTTCGATAATTGGTGTGATACCAAGGTCTTCCATAACTGCTTTGGCAATGGTTACTGGTGTCATATCCTTTTCAATGACTTCTTTCATGTTGTAGTACTGGTCTGTCAAAGTTAAAGTAACACGATCACTACCAAGTTCTTGGTTCATCTTATCAGCAATAGCTTGCATAGCAGCTTTACGCGCTTCAAAGGTTTCTTTTTCAAAGTCACGAATGATGTAGCTAGCACGCGCTTCCTCAACAGTTCCTGTTACATCCATGAGATGGTAGAATCCTTGGTAACCCTCAGTCAACTCAGGTCGGTCACCTGCTGGTAGTTGGTTGTGGAAGTCAATTGCTAATTGAAGGGCGTTAACCATTTGTCCTTTAGCTGTTCCTGGGTGGACATTACGGCCTTGGAAGTGAAGTTCAGCACCTGCAGCAGAGAAGGTTTCGTATTGAAGTTCACCAAGAGGTCCACCGTCAACTGTATAAGCAAAGTCAACATTGAAATCCTCTGCATCAAATTTATTGGCACCGACACCGATTTCTTCATCTGGTCCAAAGCCGACACGAATTTCGCAGTGCTTAATTTCAGGATGAGCAGTCAAGTATTCGATAGCTGTCATGATTTCAGCAATACCAGATTTATCATCAGCCCCGAGAAGGGTAGTTCCATCTGTAGTAATTAAGGTTTGGCCAGGATATTTCTCTAAGCTCTTGAAATCCGCTGGATCGAGCTTGAAACCAGAGTTCCCAAGCTCAATAACGCCACCATCATAATTTTCAATAACTTGCGGGTTAACACCTTCAGCATTAAAATCAGCTGTATCCATGTGGGAGATAAAACCAATCTTACGAGTCAAACTAGGATCGTTAGCTGGAAGAGTACCGATAGCAAAACCGTTTGGTAGATAGTAGACATTTTGCAAACCAACACGTTTCATCTCTGGGATGAGGACATTGGTCGCAAAGTCTACTTGACTTTGGGTACTTGGTGTAGTGGTTGAATATTCGTCAGAACGTGTATTGACTTTGACATAAGTCAAAAAGCGGTCCAACAATGTTTGGTATTTCATAAAAACTCCTTTTTTCCTTCTTTTAAAACCATTGTATCATAGAAAGAAGAGAAAAACAAAAGTCAGAAGGGAGATAAAATCCTTATGTTAGCGTTTACTTATGGCTTCTTTAGTGATACAATAAAAAAGATAAAAATATCACAAGGATGCAGAGATGAAAAAAGCAATTTTAATGATGACATTTGGCTCACCAGAAGAGATTACCTTTGAAGGAGTAGCCGACTTTTTTACCAACATTCGTCGAGGAGTTCGACCTCAAGACCACGAGATTCAAACCCTTTATAATAATTATGTTCGAATTGGAGGAACTCCACTTCAAAAAATTACCCGTGAAGAAGTTGCCTTAGTAGAAGCTAGGTTAGGAAATGAATATAGTGTGTATTTTGCAAATAAATTTTCAACCCCTTTTATTCCAGATGTGATTCGGCAAATGGAAGCAGATGGAATTGAAAAGTGTATTTGCTTGATTTTGGAGCCACACTATTCCTTTTACTCTGTCATGGGGTACGAAAAGTTTCTGGAAAGCAAACAAATTCAGTTTTTAGTTATTAAGGACTGGTATCAAGAAGAAGCACTATTAAATTATTGGACAGATGAAATTGCTAAGATTTTAAAAGAAAAGGTGAAACAGGATAGCTTTAAAGTCATCTTTTCTGCCCACAGTGTGCCCATTTTTGCCTTGGATTTTGGTGATCCCTATATCGACCAGATTTTCGAAAATAGCAAGTTAATTGCTGAGAAATTAGGTTTGAAAACAGAGCAATATACCAACACTTGGCAGAGTGAAAGTGATATTGGTATTCCTTGGATTAAACCAGATGTTCTGGAATATCTTAGAGAACAGGAAGAACATCCAGAGCATTATATTTTTGTGCCTATTAGTTTTATCAGTGAGCATATTGAAGTCTTGTTTGACAACGATGTGGAATGTCAAGACTTGTGTCAGGAATTGGAGGTGAACTACCATCGTCCACCAATGCCAAATACAGATTCTCGTTTGATTGATGCCTTGGTCAATATTGTCCGAGCTAACGAACATAAAGAATTTAGAGAATTCCTCCCAGAAGAAGAAACCTTTGATGAATTAGTCCCTTCGGATGAAACTAAGAATATTTTAGATGAATCACAAGACTTACAAATGCCAGAATTTGTTAAAAAATTAATTGAGAAAAAAGGTCGTGAAAATGTCAAGATGCCTTATTTAATCAAAAAAATGCTTGAAAAAGCTGGCAAATTACCTAAAGACTAAGTGAAAATAGAAAAGAACTGGTAATACTCTTCGAAAATCAAATTCAAACTGCGTCAACGTCGCCTTGCCGTACTCAAGTACAGCCTGCGGCTAGTTTCCTAGTTTGCTCTTTGATTTTCATTGAGTATAAGGTTTGTTTCAGATTTCTGCTAAGGTAGGTTATAACTTAGAAGGTGAAAGAAAAGGCGGTGGGACAGAAATCGATAGACAAAGTCTTGATTTCGTAGTCCCAGCCTCGCGAGGATGATTAGGAGCTTTTTGGAGTCTAAAAGACGAACAAAAAGTTCAATCAGCTACCGCGTCAAATTATGATTGATAATAAAAAGTGAGGTCGGGATCTTTTTGTCCCAACCTCTTTTTAGGTGACTAGCATTTTTTTGACCTAGTTTTGATGTTATTTACCCAGACAAAATTGGCTGAATAACTGTGTAATGAGTTCATCTGGAGCAGCATCACCAGTGATTTCTCCGAGGATTTCCCAAGTACGTGTCAAATCAACTTGAAGCAAATCAACAGGCATTCCTAGTTCGAGGCCTTCGTTTACAGCTTGTAAGCTTTCAACAGCCTTTTCGATTAATGAAATATGACGGGCGTTGGATAGATAGGTAGCATCTTGTTCGACCAAGCCTGCATTTTCAAAGAAGAGGTTGTTAATCCGTTCTTCAATCTTATCAATGTTTTGGTTTTTGAGGACCGAAATACGGATGACATCTTCTGGAATCTCAGTAGTTTCAATAGCTTCTGGGAGGTCAGTTTTGTTAAGTAGGATGATACGGTTGGTATCTTGGCTGATTTCAAGAAGTTGTCGGTCTTGGGCAGTTAGAGGTTCGCTGGCGTTTAAGACAAGCAGTACCAAGTCAGCTTCCTTGAGAGCTTTTTTGGAGCGCTCGACACCGATTTGTTCCACGATATCATCTGTTTCACGGATACCTGCAGTATCAATCAACTTCAGTGGAACACCGTTGATGTTGACGTATTCTTCGATGACATCTCGAGTAGTTCCTGCAATATCAGTTACAATAGCCTTGTCTTCACGTAGGAGGTTGTTGAGTAGGCTAGATTTTCCAACGTTGGGACGACCAATGATAGCCGTTGAAATTCCTTCACGGAGAATCTTCCCACGACGTGCCGTTTTTAAGAGATTGGTTAAGAGTTGTTCAAACTCCATAGTTTTTTCACGGACAACAGCAGTAGTGGCTTCTTCCACATCGTCGTATTCAGGATAGTCGATATTAACCTCAACTTGTGCTAGTGTATTGAGGATTTCCTGGCGAGTATTGTTAATAAGATCAGACAAGGATCCGTCTAGTTGCTTGACCGCAATATTCATGGCTTTGTCTGTCTTGGCGCGAATAATATCCATGACAGCTTCAGCCTGAGTCAAGTCGACACGACCGTTGAGGAAAGCACGTTTAGTAAACTCACCTGGCTCTGCCAACCGAGCACCTTCACGGATAGCAAGTTGCAGGATTTCATTAGTTACTGCAATTCCACCGTGAGTGTTAATCTCGATAATATCCTCACGAGTAAAGGTCTTTGGAGACTTCATAGCTCCAACCATAACCTCATCCATAATCTTGCCTGTCTGTGGGTCAACGATGTGGCCGTAGTTTAGCGTATGGCTTGCAACCTTAGTCAAGTCCTTACCTTTAAAGATTTTCTGGGCGATAGTAAAACTATCCGTACCGCTTAAACGAACAATCCCAATAGCCCCTTCACCAAGCGGTGTCGAGATTGCTGCGATGGTATCAAATTCACGTGTAATCATTTCATTTCCTTTTTACAATTTATATACAAATATCACTTAAAATTGTAACAAAATCTAGCTATTTATTCAACGAATGCCACTTATAAAGAAAAGCCTAAGCAGATTGCTTAAGCTTTATTTAGTGCGCATTTCACCTTGTGGGAAATAAGTTCCTTCAGGCATATCGTTAATAATAACGTGAACAGCTGACTGAGGTGCTCCTGTGTTACGAACAACAGCTTCTGTAACTTCCTTAGCTAGGGCTTTCTTTTGCTCTAGCGTGCGTCCTTCAAATAAATCAATGCGTACAAATGGCATAATTGCGTCCTCCACTAGTTATTTGATTTCTTCTATTTTACCACATTTTGCCATTTAAAGCTTTGAGAAATTATGGTATACTAGAATGTAGCAAAAATTTAGAAATGGACGTGAAATAGAAGCATGGCACAGTTGTATTATCGTTATGGGACCATGAACTCTGGAAAAACCATCGAGATTCTCAAGGTAGCCTATAACTATGAGGAGCAAGGAAAAGGAGTTGTGATTATGACTTCAGCTCTGGATACACGTGACGGTGTTGGCTATGTTTCAAGTCGCATTGGAATGAAAAGACCAGCAATTGCTATTGACGAAACAACAGATATCTTTGGATTTATCCGAGATTTACCTGAAAAACCTTACTGTGTACTTGTCGATGAAGCCCAGTTTTTAAAACGTCACCATGTTTACGACTTGGCCCGTGTTGTCGATGAGCTAGACATCCCTGTTATGGCATTTGGTTTAAAAAATGACTTTCGCAATGAGCTGTTTGAAGGTTCTAAACACCTCTTGCTCTTAGCAGATAAGATTGATGAAATCAAGACCATCTGTCAGTATTGTAAGAAAAAAGCGACTATGGTCTTGCGTACGCAGGACGGACTGCCAGTCTATGATGGTGAACAAATCCAGATTGGTGGAAATGAAACCTATATCTCAGTTTGCCGTAAGCATTATTTTGCTCCAATGATATCATCTAATAAGGAGCAAAACTATGACAATTGAACTAAGAGATGTTACAATGGGAAATTATTTTGATGTTTTGAATTTGGATGTCAAGGAATATCAAAAACAATTCATTGCAACCAACGCAATTAGTTTAGCTGAAGCATATGTCTATACTAAAAATGGAGATTTTGTAGCTCCATTGGCAATTTATGATAATGATGCAATTATAGGTTTTGTGATGATAGCTTATGATAAAAAGATCGGAATTAGTAGTGGAAATTATTTACTATTTCGTTTTATGATTGATAAGAATTTTCAAAATCAAGGATATTTTAAACCAATTATGGATAAAGTGCTGGACTATGTTCGGACAGCGCCAGCAGGTTTAGGCAATAAACTTTGGTTGTCTTATGAACCAGAAAATGAACATGCAAGATCTTGTTACCTCAGTTATGGATTTAAAGAAACTGGGGAAATATTTGAGAACGAAGTAGTAGCAATCTGTGATTTAACAATTGAGAAATAAGGAGAAAGAATGAATATCTATGATCAACTACAAGCTGTAGAAGACCGTTATGAAGAGTTGGGAGAATTGCTTAGTGACCCAGATGTGGTCTCTGATACCAAGCGTTTCATGGAGCTTTCAAAAGAGGAAGCTTCTACTCGTGATACGGTAACAGCTTACCGTGAATACAAACAGGTCCTTCAAAACATTATTGATGCCGAAGAGATGATAAAGGAATCAGGCGGAGATGCGGACTTGGAAGAAATGGCGAAGCAAGAACTCAAGGATGCTAAGGCTGAAAAAGAAGAGTATGAAGAAAAACTGAAAATCTTGCTTCTTCCAAAAGATCCAAACGATGACAAGAATATCATCCTTGAAATTCGTGGAGCAGCTGGTGGTGATGAAGCGGCACTTTTTGCTGGTGACCTTCTAACAATGTACCAAAAGTATGCTGAAGCCCAAGGTTGGCGCTTTGAAGTCATGGAAGCATCTATGAACGGTGTCGGCGGCTTTAAAGAAGTGGTTGCTATGGTATCAGGTCTGTCAGTTTACTCTAAACTCAAGTACGAATCAGGTGCCCACCGTGTGCAACGTGTCCCTGTGACTGAGAGCCAAGGTCGTGTACATACCTCTACAGCAACAGTTCTCGTCATGCCTGAGGTTGAAGAAGTAGAATATGACATTGATCCTAAAGACCTTCGTGTGGATATCTACCACGCTTCTGGTGCTGGTGGACAGAACGTAAACAAGGTCGCGACTGCCGTTCGTATCGTCCACTTACCGACCAACATCAAGGTTGAAATGCAGGAAGAACGTACACAGCAGAAAAACCGTGAGAAGGCTATGAAGATTATTCGTGCGCGTGTTGCGGACCACTTTGCACAGATTGCTCAAGACGAACAAGACGCAGAGCGTAAGTCTACTATCGGTACTGGTGACCGTTCAGAGCGTATCCGTACTTACAACTTCCCACAAAACCGTGTGACGGACCATCGTATCGGCTTGACTTTGCAAAAGCTTGATACAATTCTTGCTGGTAAATTAGACGAAGTAGTGGATGCCTTGGTCCTTTACGACCAAACACAAAAATTGGAAGAACTAAACAAATAATGAAATTAGCTCAAATTTTTAAAGATTTTGAGGAAAAGTTGATAGTACAAGGAGAGGAAGCAGAAAGCCTCTCCTTTGTCTATCGTAGCCTAAAAAATCTATCTTTTACAGACTTCGTCTTTGCTCTTCAGCAAGAAGTCACTGATGAAGATTACAAAATTGTAGAGGATATTTACAAAAAACTGACAAATCACATACCTGCCCAATACATTATCGGTCATGCTGAATTTTTTGGGATGCAGTTAAAAGTCGATGAGCGAGTTTTGATTCCTCGACCAGAGACAGAAGAGTTGGTGGAGCTCGTTCTTGCTGAAAATCCTAAGGAAAATCTCAAGGTACTAGATATCGGAACAGGAAGCGGAGCCATCGCCCTTGCTTTAGCGAAAAATAGACCAGATTGGTCGGTCGCAGCTGCGGATATTTCACAGGATTCCCTAGAACTTGCAACAGAGAATGCTAACGCTCAAAATCTAAATCTAAATCTCTCTTTTATCAAATCTGACTGTTTCTCCGAAATTTCTTCAAAATATGATATAATTGTATCCAATCCACCATACATTTCTCGAGCAGATGAGGTAGAAGTTGGTTTGAATGTTCTGCATTCAGAACCACATTTGGCACTTTTTGCCGATGAGGATGGCCTAGCTATCTACCGTAGAATTGCGGAAGACTCCAAGGATTATCTAAATGATGGTGGTAAGATTTATCTTGAAATTGGCTACAAACAAGGTCAAAGTGTACCCGCTCTCTTTATGGAAAATCTTCCTGAGAAACGAGTTCGTACTCTGAAAGACCAATTTGGCCAAGATAGGATGGTTGTCATTGATGATGGAGAAAATTAAGCAAGAGTTGGAAAAAGGTGGAGCTGTAGTTTTGCCAACTGAGACAGTTTATGGCCTTTTTGCGAAAGCTTTGGATGAGAAGGCTGTTGACCATGTTTATCAGCTCAAACGTCGCCCTAGAGATAAGGCTCTCAATCTCAATGTTGCTAGTTTAGACGATATCTTGAACTTTTCCAAGAACCATCCACCTTGTTTACAACAACTTGTTGAAAGTTTTCTTCCTGGTCCATTGACCATTATCCTAGAAGCTAATGACAAGGTTCCTTGCTGGGTCAATTCAGACTTAACGACTGTTGGATTTCGCATGCCCAGTCATCCTGTTACTCTAGAATTGATTCGTGAGTTTGGTCCCTTAATTGGCCCGTCTGCAAATATTTCAGGACATACAAGTGGTGTTAGCTTTAAAGAAATTTTAAAAGACTTCGGACAAGAGGTTCTGGGACTTGAAGACGATGCATTTTTAACAGGTCAGGATTCAACTATTTTAGACCTTTCTGGTGATAAGGTGAAAATTCTACGTCAAGGAGCGATTACTCGAGAAGATATCCTTGCCAAGATACCAGTAATTCCTTTTGAGGAGGTATGATATGCTACGTGATTTGAAAGCGACAGATGTCGAAACAATTTGTGTCATTAACAAAGAAGCACTAGGTTATGCTTTTAGTCCAGAGGAAACGGCTAGTCAACTAGCTAAGTTGTCACAAGACTCCCATCACTTCCTACTAGGTTTTGAGGATTCAATCAGCCATAACTTACTTGGTTATGTGCATGCTGAGGTTTATGAATCCCTTTATTCAAAACCAGGTTTTAATATCCTAGCTTTAGCTGTTTTACCTCAAACACAAGGTAAAGGAATCGGTAAAACGTTGCTTGAAGGATTAGAACAGGAAGCAGAAAAACGTGGCTATAAGTTTATACGTTTAAACTCTGCAGACCATCGTACAGGTGCGCATGCATTTTATGAAAGATTTGGTTATACCTGCGATAAAATGCAGAAACGGTTCATTAAATTAATAAAAGGAGAAGACCTATGATTTTTGACAAAGATGATTTTAAAGCCTATGACGCGGATCTTTGGAATGCCATTGCCAAAGAAGAGGAACGCCAACAAAATAATATTGAATTAATCGCTTCAGAGAACGTAGTCTCTAAGGCTGTTATGGCTGCTCAAGGGTCTATCTTGACTAATAAATACGCCGAAGGTTATCCAGGACGTCGTTATTACGGTGGTACAGATGTAGTAGATGTTATCGAAACTCTTGCTATTGAACGTGCGAAAGAAATCTTTGGTGCTAAATTTGCCAATGTCCAACCTCACTCAGGAAGTCAAGCTAACTGTGCAGCATACATGGCCTTGATCGAACCAGGTGATACTGTTATGGGTATGGATTTAGCTGCGGGTGGGCACTTGACTCACGGAGCTCCTGTTAGCTTCTCAGGTCAAACCTACAACTTTGTTTCATACAGCGTTGATCCTGAAACAGAACTCTTGGACTTCGATGCCATCTTGAAACAAGCTCAAGAAGTAAAACCAAAACTAATTGTTGCTGGTGCTTCAGCCTATTCTCACATTATTGACTTCTCTAAATTCCGTGAAATTGCAGATGCTGTCGGTGCTAAGCTCATGGTCGACATGGCTCACATTGCTGGTTTGGTTGCTGCTGGTCTTCATCCAAGTCCAGTACCATACGCCCATATCACTACAACAACGACCCACAAAACCCTTCGTGGTCCGCGTGGTGGTTTGATTTTGACTAACGACGAAGAGCTGGCTAAGAAAATTAATTCAGCTATTTTCCCGGGTATCCAAGGTGGTCCTTTAGAGCATGTTGTTGCTGCTAAGGCTGTTGCCTTCAAAGAGGTATTGGACCCAGCCTTCAAGGAATATGCAGCAAATGTTATTAAGAACAGCAAGGCTATGGCAGAAGTCTTCTTGCAAGACCCTGATTTCCGTATTATCTCTGGCGGTACTGAAAATCACCTCTTCCTTGTTGACGTGACTAAGGTTGTAGAAAACGGAAAAGTTGCTCAAAACTTGCTAGATGAGGTCAATATTACCCTAAATAAAAACTCAATCCCTTACGAAACTTTGTCACCATTTAAGACAAGTGGTATTCGTATCGGAGCAGCAGCAACAACTGCACGTGGTTTTGGTGAAGAAGAAAGTCGTAAAGTGGCTGAGCTGATCATTAAAGCCCTTAAAAATGCAGAAAATGAAGCTATTTTAGATGAAGTAAGAAGCGAAGTCAAAGTCTTGACAGATGCCTTCCCATTATACGAGGACTAAAATTTTTATGGACATTTATATTAAGAAAGCTATTATCCATCAGTTCAGCCCGGATGACACAGAGTTGTTTCTAGCGGATAAATTTCTCAATATCACTCCAAAAATCGAGGAATACCTACGCAAGAAAATCGAACGTGTGTATTCGGATGAAGCTAAGACTGGCATTTTCGAAGCAGAAAATCCCTTCTTCAATCATATTACAGATGATTTGTTGGAGACATCGGTGACGCTGGCTAATCTCTGGAAAGAGGAATTCAGCATTTCTGAAAATCTCAAGACCAATGACTTGATTTTTGTGCAATTTTCCAAAGAAGGAGTAGAGCATTTTGCCTTCCTACGCATTGCCCTGCGTGAGACCTTGACTCACCTTGGAGGAGAAGTTGATAATCCAATCAAGCTGACTCAGAATAACCTGCCTGGATTTGGTACAGGGGCTGACGAGGCCTTGGTGGTCAATCTTCAAAGCCGAAAATATCACCTGATTGAGAAACGAATCAAGTATAACGGGACTTTTTTGAACTATTTTTCTGAGAATCTGATACAGGCTCAGCCCAAAATTTCACCTAAGAAGTCAATCAAGGAACTGGAAAAAACAGCTCAGAGAATTGCTGAAACATTTAATACAGATGATTTTCAATTTCAATCTAAGGTCAAGTCTGCTATTTTTAACAACCTTGAAGAAAGCAATGAGTTGTCTCCTGAAAAATTGGCAAATGACCTTTTTGACAACAATCTTACTGCACGTCTTAGCTTTATTGACCAAGTCAAGGAAGCAGTGCCAGAGCCAGTTCAGTTTGATGAAATCGATGCAAGTCGCCAATTAAAGAAATTTGAAAACCAAAAGCTTTCTCTGTCAAATGGGATTGAGTTAATCGTACCCAATAATATTTACCAAGATGCTGAGTCGGTCGAATTTATCCAAAATGATAATGGTACCTACTCTATCTTAATCAAAAACATCGAGGATATACAAAGCAAATAATGTTTAAAATTATAAGAAGGGTCTTGGTGCTTGTTCTTATCTTATTTACTGGTTATAAACTTTTTCATATGTATCGGGATGTAAAGCAGGTCATGACCTATCAATCCTTGGTACGAGAGGTTTTAAGTGAGCAAGATACGCCAGCAAATGAAGAACTAGTCCTGGCCATGATTTATACTGAAACCAAAGGTAAAGAAAGCGACGTGATGCAGTCAAGCGAGTCTGCTAGCGGAACTACAAATACGATTTCTGACAATAGGAGTAGTATTCGTCAGGGAATTCAAACCTTGACAGAGAATCTATATTTAGCTCAAGAAAAGGGTGTAGATGTTTGGACTGCTGTACAGGCCTATAACTTTGGGCCTGCTTATATTGATTTTATCGCCCAAAATGGGAAAGAAAATACCCTTGCCCTAGCCAAGCAATATTCGAGAGATACCGTTGCACCGACACTAGGAAATACAACTGGAAAAACCTATCGATATGTCAATCCAATTTCCATCTTTCAAGGGGGAGAACTCTATGTGGATGGAGGGAACTATTATTACTCTAGACAGGTTCAACTAAATCTCTACATTATTAAATTTTTTAATCTATTTTAAGCACTTAGAAAATTCTAGGTGCTTTTATAAGCTTTCTTTAAGGCTAATTTACTATCCTAGATAGGAAAAGGAGGAACGTCTCATGCGAAAGAAATTCTTTCTGACTAGTGCTGCAGTTCTTTTAGCAGTTGCAACTTTGCAAAGCGCTCAAGCAGCCACTGATGTTCAAAAAGTAATTGATGAAACTTATGTTCAACCTGAGTACGTCTTGGGTTCTTCGTTAACAGAAGATCAAAAAAATCAAACATTAAAAAAACTCGGCTATAACGCCTCTACAGATACCAAAGAACTGAAGACTATGACGCCAGATGTCTACTCAAAGATTATGAACGTCGCCAATGACTCTAGTCTCCAGCTCTATTCGTCTGCAAAAATTCAAAAATTAGGTGAAAAATCTCCACTTGAAGTGAAGATTGAAACCCCTGAAAATATCACTAAAGTGACCCAAGACATGTACCGTAATGCGGCCGTTACCTTGGGTGTTGAGCACGCGCGCATCACCGTAGCTGCACCAATCCCTGTAACAGGTGAAAGTGCCCTAGCTGGTATCTACTACTCATTAGAAGCTAATGGTGTTCAACTTCCTCAAGAAAATAAAGACCTAGCTCAGGAAGAACTAAAAGCTTTGTCAGACATCAACGATGAAAACAAGGACAAATCAGGCTATGATGCCAATAAACTCAATGTAGCCCTTGCCGATATCAAATCTGCTATCGCTAAAGCCAAAGAGTCTAAGGGTGAGCTTACTGAAGATGATGTTCGTAAGATTGTTGAAGATACATTGAAAAATTATAAGCTGGATCAGGTTATAACAGGAAACCAGATCAATGTCATCATCAACTTTGCCTTTAATCTTTCTAAGAGCGATATTTTGAATAACGAAGACTTTACAAAGACTCTAAAGGATCTGAAACAAAGTATCGTTGCGCAAGCAGGAGATAGTTTTAGCAATATCGACCTTAACTTTGATGCTAATAAAGCTATTCAAGACGGTGGGAATATCCTCAGTGCTATTTGGCAAGCAATTGTAAACTTTTTCAAGAGTTTTGGTGCTTAGGCTAATTCATGGTATAATAGATGGTAACAGAACAGTTGCCGTCTTTTTTTGTTGGCTGATAGAAAGTGAAACATATGTTAAAGAAAAATGATATTGTAGAAGTAGAGATTGTCGATTTGACACATGAAGGAGCAGGTGTTGCCAAGGTAGATGGCTTGGTCTTTTTTGTAGAGAATGCTCTACCGACTGAGAAGATCCTTATGCGTGTCCTTAAAGTCAACAAGAAGATTGGCTTTGGTAAAGTCGAGGAATACCTTACGCAATCACCACATCGCAACCTAGACTTAGATTTGGCATACTTACGTTCAGGTATTGCCGACCTAGGTCATCTAGCTTATCCAGAGCAACTCAAGTTCAAAAACAAGCAAGTAAAAGACAGCCTCTATAAAATTGCAGGAATCAGGGATGTAGAGGTTGCTGATACTCTTGGTATGGAACATCCGGTCAAGTACCGTAACAAGGCTCAAGTCCCTGTTCGTCGTGTTAATGGTGTTCTAGAAACTGGTTTCTTCCGTAAGAATTCTCATGACCTTATGCCATTGGAAGATTTTTACATTCAGGATCCAGTCATTGATCAAGTTATTGTGGCTTTGCGAGATTTGCTCCGTCGATATGACTTAAAGCCTTATGATGAGAAGGAACAGTCAGGCTTGATTCGTAACCTTGTTGTGCGTCGTGGATATCATTCAGGACAAATCATGGTTATTTTGGTGACAACTCGTCCTAAAGTTTTCAGAGTTGAACAGGTGATTGAACAACTGATCAAGCAATTTCCAGAAATTGTGTCAGTCATGCAGAATATCAATGACCAAAACACCAATGCGATTTTCGGGAAAGAATGGCGTACACTTTATGGTCAAGACTACATTACCGACCAAATGTTGGGCAATGATTTCCAAATCTCTGGACCAGCCTTTTACCAGGTCAATACCGAAATGGCAGAGAAGCTTTATCAAACAGCCATTGACTTTGCGGAGTTAAGAGCAGAGGATGTGGTCATTGATGCCTACTCAGGAATTGGGACCATTGGACTATCTGTCGCTAAACATGTCAAGGAAGTTTATGGCGTAGAGGTTATCTCAGAAGCAGTAGAGAATAGCCAGAAGAATGCTGCCTTAAACAATATCACCAATGCCCACTATGTCTGCGATACAGCTGAAAATGCCATGAAGAATTGGCTCAAGGAAGGCATCCAACCAACTGCTATCCTAGTCGACCCACCACGCAAGGGGTTGACCGAAAGCTTTATCAAAGCCAGCGCCCAAACAGAAGCTGATCGCATCGCTTATATCTCTTGTAATGTAGCAACCATGGCTCGAGATATCAAACTCTATCAAGAGCTAGGCTATGAATTGAAGAAAGTCCAGCCGGTTGATCTTTTCCCGCAGACGCATCATGTTGAGTGTGTTGGATTACTTGAAAAAGCGTAAAAACCTTCTAACAAAAGGGATACTGAAAAGCCTTGAATGTAACGCTTTTTGTGTTTTTATGATAGAATATAGGTAGTTATAATCAAGACCAACTAATAAGCAGTAACAAATATTACATTTAAAATAATCAAGATATGGAGATGAAATGACAGAAATTGATAAAAGGAATTTTAAAAATTATCTTTGTTTTACATTTGGAATTTCTTATATAGCTTGGGGGCTTCTTGCCATCTTTACTCAATCTCATATTTTTGGATTAGAAACATTTATAGGGAGAATGTTACATATAGTAGGTGCACTTGGTCCAGCTATTGCAAGTGGCTTTTATTTGAAAAGTAATAATATAAAATTTAAACATTTTGTATTTAATAAAAGAAAAAATAGTAATATTTATTTCATTATTCACCTGTTAGCAATTTTGATACTATTTTCTGTATCTTCTTTAGAATTAAATGGAGTATCAATTTATCTGATGCCATTATTCTTTATACAATTAATTTTTTTTGGTGGCGGACATGAAGAATTAGGATGGAGAGGTATATTACAACCATTACTTGATAAAAAATATACTTATTGGCAATCTAATTTGATTGTAGGTTCAATCTGGGGAATTTGGCATCTGCCTTTATGGTTTATAGTTGGAGAAAGTCATCAAGGATTTCCTTTTATTTTATTTTTTATATATACATTATTTCTAAGTTTTGTTTTAGGGCTTCTTTACCGTCAAACCCAATCAGTGGGTTACTGTATATTATTTCATGCGTTCGCAAATTTGTTAAATCTCTATTTTGTGTTAAAAATTAATCTTATTTTTATTATCATTTTTATTACTTATTTAATTTATACAATATTAGCGGGTAATAGAATTAGTAAGGAAAAGGATTTTAAATCTTAGAATGGATGTTGTTTCTTTTGGAAGAAGTGATCGACTTTCCGTTCCACAGTATTAATTCAAAATCATTGTAATTGGACTTACGTGGTTATGGATAAAGATTGGTGTCCTTTTTGTTATGGAATTGAGTCAGGAAAATGAATTTGAGGTCGATGAGTTTTCATTAAATTTTAGTTATGAGAATGAATTATGTGTTCTTTTAGATTGGATTAGATTAGTGGTTCTCATGGCAAAGGAATAAAATTAATACTGATATCATATTAGAAGTTATTTTTCTATTTTTAAAGCAGTTAACCAATTGGTTAGCTGCTCTTATTTTGTGACTTGGAATTCGCTGTGTTGAGGTATATCAAATTACTGGTTTGTAAAACGATATTGTCTTTGTACTCAAAATAGAAACAGCTTAACTATAGTTAGTGATAGTATTTAAAATTAGATCTATTTCGTATATGCATTGCAATCGGAGTGATGAGTAGGTATAGCAAGGTCAAAATGATAAAAAATCCGATATCAGCATCCAAAAATACATAAACAATATTAAAGCCAAAATGCATGAAAATAGTATAAATCAAATTGTTATATTTCTCCAAAATAATATTCATTAAAATCGTAATGGATGTAATTACAACTATGTTAGCAATAATATATGGAATCGCACGCCAATCCGTGAATTTTGAATCTACAACCCACAGAAGTGTATGCCAGAAACACCAGACTAGGCCTTGGTAAATAGAGGATTTTAAAAAATGATACTTTTTATTAAATTCTTCTCTCATATAACCACGCCAACCTAATTCTTCACCAGTCGGACCTGATGTAAATGATAAGAATATACTTAGTGGCAATGATACTGTTCCTAGATTGATGTAGGAGAACATTGTTTTTTGGGTCATAAGTGAGTAAATGAAGAGTGATAATATACTGAGCCCAAATGTAATACCAAATGAAGATAGGAGTGGGAGTAGCGAAACTTTAGCAGAGAAACACCGCTTAAGAAAAGTAGTTATTTTTTCATCAGTCCGGAAATATTTCCATCCAAATAAAAGGAGGTATGAAGGAGACCATGCGACGATATTTCGTACTATCCACATAACAACAGGTGGGACTTTAAACAATAGACTTGCGGGGGCTGCTACAAAAATAATGAGGGCCCAAACAAGGATATAAGAACTGAGGATGTATCTTTTTAAATAATTTACATTCATTTAGTTACCCTCTTTCTTTAACTGTATAGACAACAAGTTCACTATTGATACCATTTAGTTCAATTAAATTATCAGAATCTGATGAATCAAAGCGTTCAGTGTTTTGTCCATCTTTTTCAAAATAAATGTGTGTTCCAATACCTTTCGAAACAGCGGTAAATATACTATTTTCTGGGATACAAATTCGTGATGTGGCTGATATTTGATTAATGGAAAGATCACCGTTTAGATAATTACAAAACACTTCCATATCAAGATTACAGTTGATTTTCACTTTACCTGAAATGTCTTCCAGAGTAATACGAGGCGTCTTAATGTCAAGCTCGATATTATCGCATTGTAGAGAATGAATCTCTATAGATTCTGCATTAACCGCACATTCAATGTGGCTAATATAGGAAGTTGGGATTTGCACAAAAATACTAACAGTTTTTTTAGCTGTTGCTTCAGTTACACCATTATAACGTTTTACGTCTACGTCAATTCTTTTTCTACTATCATCGATTTTTACTTTGAAATCATTTTGAAGTGTAGAAAGAAGGTTAGAAACCAGACAAACTCGAATTTTTTCGCCGTTATATCCGGAAAGAATAAATTTTTCTGCACCTCCAAATTTCATATCATAGCTCTTAGTTTTATCGATATCGTACTCTGTGATACTTTCGAAAAGATATTCGCTAGTTTTGGAAGTATTTTTTTCATTGCAGAATAGTTCGTCGATAGAAATGTTAAATAGGTTGGCAATTGCTATAATATTTTCTATATCTGGAATTCCAGCACCTGTTTCCCATTTTGTTACGGCTTGTCTTGAAACACCAATTTTTTCTGCTAAAAGTTCCTGAGACATTCCTATTTGTTTCCGTATTGTTTTTAATTTTTCAGCAAATGTCATGTTATATGACCTCCTCTATATATTTTATAATGTAAATTGTCATATATTTGCATATGACTGAATTTAGTATAGTATAAACGATTATCAAGGCACAAGCAATTAGACGTTGCATTCTCATTATTTTTGCTACTTTACGTTGCATTTGTTGTTTTGATGTTGATTTTTAGTGTTATTCTAGTTATTTTATCATTGTTTGTTATATAATGAAGTAAGTACGTTAATTACACGTTGAGAACGTTTTATTACTCAACTAAGTATTACTAGAAGTCCTACAGTAAGGAGTTTAAATATGAAATTCCATGAATTTGGTGATAAGAGTTTGCCTTCTATCTTGCTGATACATGGCGGTGGCAGTTCTTGGTGGAATTATCTTCGTCAAGCACGGATCTTGTCGGAGGAGTATCGTGTCATTCTACCCACCTTGAATGGCCACGGCGAAGAATATCAACTTGATTATGTTTCTACTGAAGATTCTGCTTTGGAGATTCTAGACTATATCAAAGCAAACTGTGGTGGGAAATTGTTTGCAATCGGTGGTGTTTCACTTGGTGGTCAAATTGCTATGGAGCTTTTGTCGATAGACAGAGATATAGCTGAGAAAGCCATCATAGATGGAAGCCTCTGTATTCCTCAACCAAGGTTGGCTAAAATCAGCATCTTTCTAGTGCCTCTATTTGGTAAACTGTTGTTCGGTAAATTCTCTTGCAAACTTCAATTAAGAATGATGAACAAAATTTATCCTAAACTGGCTTATCCAGAGGAAATAAAAGCTTATTATTTGGAGGATTTGCCAAGGACACCTATCAAAACATTGGTGAGCATTTACAAAACCTATATGGGACGTTACAAGCTGAAGGAGACGATTTCTGCTAGCAAGACTCAGGTTCTTTATATTTATGGTGAAAAAGAATTGAACTGTGTGAAAGCTTCGGCGAAATTATTTCAGCAGCTACATCCAAATACAATTTTGTATGAAGCAAAGGGGTATAATCATGGTTATCTATCAGCTTACCTACCTCAAGAATGGATTGATTTGGTTGAGCCGTTTTTAAAGAGTGATCCATTGGAAATCTGATATGCTGTAAGGAGGAATCTTATGCTAGGAGCAATAGTAGGAGACATTGTAGGTTCTATTTATGAATGGAACAATATTAAAACGAAGGATTTTCCCTTGTTTAGGGACGATTGTTTTTTCACAGATGATACGGTGATGACTTGTGCTGTGGCGGAAGCGATAATAAATGGCGGACAGAAGGATGACTTCATCGATGCCATGAAGAAGTACGGCAGAATGTATCCCGATGCAGGTTACGGTGCAAGATTTGGTAATTGGGTTGATGGCGACGATCGAGAACCTTATAATAGCTTTGGCAATGGCTCAGCAATGCGTGTTTCTCCATGTGCCTGGGCCATGGATTGTAGTTTCTGTGCACGAACGGGAGCCTGGCCGTCCAGAAGATCTCTCGCACGACTTTCTGCAGAGGTGACGCATAACCATCCAGAAGGAATTAAAGGAGCTATGGCCACAGCGGATGCAATCTATATGTGCCGTTATTTCTTCGGTGGTGATGGTAGCGATAACCCTGCGGATATTAAAAGACGCGTTAAGGAACATATTGAGAAAGAGTATGGATATGACCTTTCTAAAACGTTAGATGAAATTCGTCCTACTTATCGTTTTAATGAAACTTGCCAGAATACGGTGCCTCAAGCTATCATTGCCTTTCTTGAAAGTACAGACTTCGAAGATGCTATCAGAAATGCAATTTCTCTCGGTGGAGATAGTGATACTCTCGCTGCGATAACAGGAAGTATAGCTGAAGCTGCTTATGGTATACCTGATTGGATTAAGGAAAAGGCCTATACCTATTTAGATGAGCCCTTAAAAGAGGTCCTCAGTCGCTGGGAAGAGTACATTTCAGTAAACTAATAGTGCATAGAGAAAGGATTTCCCTATGGGATTTTTTGATAGATTTAAAAGGAGAAAAAATGGAAATCGGGAAAACCTATCTAGTAAAAAAAGATATTTTCAGTTTTAAAAAAGATGAACTTTGGACTTTAGTCGACAAGGGTTATCAGGCTTATTTTGGTGAACATAATTTCGTATTTGTCAATGATGAGAAAGTGAAGGTATTTGCAGTTTTGCAAGACGGTTCAGAAGAAGATATGCATATTTATCATCATCTGGATGACTATTTTGAAGAAGTTACTCAGGAAAATTTCTAAAGAAGGTGAGCTGCAAATTGAAAAAGCTTGTTTTTAATTAAACTTAGACCTAATCTATCAAATTTAAGGAAAGTAAATTCATGTTGGGATAGACGTCCTTACAAAGGCTATTCCGATTATCAAAAAGACTTAGACTGAAACTAGGTTGAAAGCCATCTGGTTCAGTCTTTTTTTCTATTTATGTAGTATAATATAGGGTGTAGGGATTCTATTTTTTAATAGGATTTTTCCAAGAACGAAAATTCATCTAGAAAGAGGAAAAAACATGAAACAATCACTTAAATTTTTAAGAGAAAAAATTACCGATAAGATGCCCTTAGAGGATATGGTAGCCATCTTTGAAGACTTGTGTAGTGTTCCTATTGAGGATGAGATGATTTTATTTGAAACAGGGACATTTACAGCTATATCTGATAAGCCCTTGTTTCAACTATCCTTAGTAAGGCAAGCTCCAAATGAAGATGAAGAGTTTTATCAAGTTCACCTCGATATTTTCTATGAAGCATGTCAAGAGAATGAAATATTTCATGAATCGATTTGGGATGAAGATTTAGAGGAAAATATCTTTGATTACATTAGAGCTTCAGAGGTGTTTGCCTATGCTAAAGAACAGGAATACCAAGCGGTCAAAATTTATCTGGAAGAAACTTGACAAGGCTAGTTAAAGTACGGAAATCTAATGACAGGAGATTGATATATGAATAAAATAATGGTGATTATTAATCCAACATCTGGTGGCGAAAAAGCCTTGGATTATAAAGTCAAACTCGAGAATAAAGCCTTAGATTATTTTGAGCATGTTGAGACCAGATTCACTGAGAAAGCTCTTGATGCGACAAACTTTTCAGAAGAAGCTTCTAGGGAGAAGTATGATGCTGTCCTTGTTTTTGGTGGGGATGGGACTGTCAATGAAGCCATCTCCGGTATTGCTGAAAAAGACTACATTCCTAAACTTGCGATTATCCCAGGAGGAACTGGAAACCTCATCACGAAACTATTAGAAATCAATCAAGATATTGATGGTGCCATTGACGAGCTTGATTTTAGTTCTACGAATAAGATTGACATTGGCAAATCAAACGGTAATTATTTTGGTTATATCTTTAGCATTGGTTCAATACCAGAAGCCATTCATAACGTTGGGATAGAAGATAAAACAAAGTTTGGTATGCTAGCCTATGCTATTAACACCATGAACTCTGTCGTTACTGATCAAACATTTAACATTAGAGTTGAGACAGAAAATGGAAATTATATTGGCCCAGCCAGCCATGTCTTGGTTCTCCTTACCAATTATTTCGCTGACAAAAAAATCTTTAACGAAAATAAGGATGGCTATGCCAATATTTTGATTCTAAAAGATGCCTCAATCCTTACTAAATTGTCAGTTATCCCTGATTTATTAAAAGGTGATGTTGTCGTAAATGAGAATATCGAGTATATAAAAGCTCGTCATATAAAAATTTCTTCAGATATTGCATTAGAAACGGATGTTGATGGTGACAAATCGGATGACCTACCAGTGGAAATTAAGGTCCTAGGTCAGCATATCGAGGTCTATTCTCAACCGAAAGAATAATAAACTTTTGACAAGAATAGTGGATAATAAAGGAGGCGATGATGACGAAGATTTTAGCAATTAATTCTATTTCGTTAAAAAAAAGAATGATTGAATTACTATTTGATTATCTTTTCATTCTAGCTTATTTAGCACTTCTGTTTTTAGGTTCTATGCTTTTTTACACTATTTTTTTTAATGGTATTCCAGAGTTTACAGAAATTCAGTCGCAGTGTCTTGTATTTTTTACCTCTGTTTTGCCAATCATTCTACTTTTTACATTCTTTGATTATACAAAAAATGGGAGTTTCGGGAAGGCGAAAGCAGGACTTCAATTGGTTTACAAGAAAAAAACAGTGCAAGCTAGCTTGCTTAGAAACACCATTAAATTTTTTCCTTGGCAAATAGGTCATATGGGCACGATACATGGTTTCTATAGTGAGTTTGATTCCTTATCTATTATTCTCTCGTTTCTAGCTACTCTCCTCGCAGTTGCCCTACTTGCAATGATGGTTTTCAGGAAAGACAAACGACATCTAGGTGACCTGCTAGCTCATACACAGGTACAGCTAAAAGGTGACTAAAATTAAATTTTTCATAGATATTTCACTTATTAGGGAGCGTGCCATGTGCCAGCTTCCTTTTTAATGATTTAAAATCTACTTTACTTAGCAAAATGCTTGGACTTAAAATAAATTTGAACTATAATATAAGAGAAGCTTATCGACCTGAAAAATCTTAGTTAAAAAGGAAACATTTTATGAAAGTATCTAAAAAAATCAGATTAATGAGCTGCTGTGTTTTAGCTATCTTTACTTTAGCTGCCTGTGTTACAAACCAAAACCAATCTACGGAAAAACAGAATAGTTCAACTACTAAGGTGGCTAGCTCAGGTAAAGAAAGCTACAAAGGAACCTATAGCAATCTTAATAACAAGGAAAGCGAAGAAGAAGTTCGAAAAGCCTTGGCTGCACATTTGGATAAAGATAGTGTCGATGCATTTTTCAACCTTGTAAATGATTACAACGCAACTGTCGGTTCAGTAGGCTTGACTGGAGATTTTTCTACATTTACCAAAACAGACTATGATGTTGAAAAGATAAGCAATCTTTGGACGCCTAAAAAGGGTGATTTTGTCGGTACTAACTGTCGTATTAACAGTTATTGTTTATTAAAAAATTCTATCGAAATTCCTAAATTAGAGAAAGATGATTCTCTCTTGTTTGTCGATAATGATGCCATTGACAAAGGTAAGGTCTTTGATGCAGAAGACAAGGATGCTTTTGATATTTTATTCTCAAGAGTCAAGACCGAAGCAACGACTGATGTCAAAGTTCATGCTGCAAAGATGGAAAAATTCCTTTCTCAATTCAAGTTTAATGAAAATGCAAGAATGCTGTCCGTAGTCGTCCATGATGACTTGGATGGGCAATCCCTCTTTATTGGCCATGTCGGGATCCTTGTGCCAAGCGAGGATGGCTATCTCTTTGTTGAAAAATTAACCTTTGAGGAGCCTTATCAAGCCATCAAATTTGCGACCAAGGAAGATTGTTACAAATATCTAGATACAAAATACGAAAACTATACAGGTGAAGGTTTAGCGAAACCCTTTATTATGGATAATGATAAGTGGGTTCAATTCTAAAGGATGGTAATGAAATGGAAGTAGTACTGGCATTCATAATTTTTGTCTTAATCGGAGTATGGGCTGTTTGGGTTATCAAGGGAAACCAGCAGAGACCAAGAAGAAATGAACGATTTATTGGGTATATCAATCGATACGATGAAGATGGTGATCCTTACCAAGCAGAGGTTTGGGAAGTGACAGAAGATGAGGAGTAGACATATGGAATTACAAGATTTTACAGAAAAAGAACAAGAAATGATTAAAAAGGGACTAACATTCTCTAAGCTTAACGATAAGGAAACTGCCGATAAGATTATCGCCTTAATTCCTGAAGATATGATTAAACGAATTCCATTTTTTGTTAGAAAACATGCCATTACACGTACAGTCAAGAGAATTTCACTTGAGTATCCAGAATTGTATGCTGTAGCTGAACAAGAAGGCCAACTTCCTGAAAAGGAAGCTCAAGAATTGCAACAAATTCTTACAGATATTTTCCAAGAAAAAATGAACAAGCATAAGATTAAATAAGTTTTGAGATTTAGAAATAAGATGTCGATTGAACATTAGGAGTTGAGAATGGCTATTGATGGCGTTAAAATCATTGACAGTGATCAAGGTTATGACATTTACAATGAAGTAGTCGGTCGCTATAGAGACGGTGAACATGTAGCGAATATCATCAAGGATATTCTCGATGCGGAAAAAGATTACTGTCAAACAGACTTTTTTACAGAAATTTATTGGACAGCTCTTGCCTACTCACTGTGGAAGATTGGTCACCTGACAGACGACATCAGAGATAAAACCTTAGAGCTTATAAAAAAAGGGGCTGATCCATTTTGGTTGGAAATAGAACCAAAGGCTTTGAAGCAAAGGCAAAAGGTCTTGGAAAAACTTGCTCTCCAGCTGCAAACTAAAAATCCTAGGCCTCTAAAGGTCCCTAAAGCCAAAACTAAACGCAAACCTTATTTTGAAGAAGGGGATATCCTTGCTGTTAAGTTCCAAGATGAGTATGGTCTTGTCTTTGTATCTATGGTTGAGCAGAGTCCTAGAAAGCTTGAGTATCATCTAGCTTGCACGCGCCTCTTACAAACAAAAAAGCCCTCCATCGATGATTTTTTGACCAGTCAAATCTCCTGTAAGATGGACAATACAAAGTTTGCTCTAGTTACAGATTGCTGGTTCAATCACAAAGATTTAGGGCAATTATTAGAAAATATTGAAAAAATTGGACAGGTGAAACTTAGACCTTTTAGTCTTTGGATGCTAGCACCTGCCCAAAATTTAGAAGATATTTATGAAGAAATCACTAGAGATAAAGGTTCCTCTGGCCTTAGATTCATCGAAACCTATAAACTTGTCGAAGATATTTTTCCAGTTTAATGCTTATGTGATAAAGGGGGAAATGGTCAATCATTCCCACATGCTGTGCTGGGCTCTAACACCATAGCTATCTAGGGAACCATCTGAATTAAACTTAGCTTCAATCCGATACCTTTTCCAGAGGTCGTAATCTGCTGTTTGAATGGTCAGAATGAAGTTGGCATCGGTGTCAGATACATTATAATCAGCTGGATTGACTTCAAAGATATCGATTAATTTTCGTGTTTGAAAATCTTGGAGTTTGAGGTTTGCTAGCTTGACATGATTGATGGAAATATTTTCTAGTTGATTGTTATCCTTAGGTGTTCTGTAATAGGTGACGACGCAGTTTTTGAGTTGATCAGTATCTTTACCAGTGGGAGTAAGGCTCATAAAGCCATAGGACTGATTATCCCGCTTGACTTCAAGAAGCTGACCGTAGTAGAAGTGGTCGTTCTTGGGATTTGTGATGGAAGTCTCTGGACTTTTATCTTCAAAGTTAAAGCCTTGGTCCAAAAGTTCGGAAGCCTTGGTCTCCCCGATAATGACAGTGGTATCTTGAATGGTTACTGGAACAGGTTGAGCTGGAAGGCCACTCATCATGATGCAAAACATAAAAACATAACTCGTTAAAAAAGCTGTCCCGACAAAAGCGTTGGTTGATGCATAGACATGACTGTTATGAAAGTTTTTGCTTATTGCCAGTACAACAAATTTACCAATACTTTTTAAAACCATACTAACAAGTACGATAAAAAATTGTTTTTTCAAACATTCATAAATGGCTTGAGGAAAGCTATTACCATGATAGTAGAAACCAGCCAATACGAGTAGATTTACGATTAAATAGATCAGCAAGAACCAATGAATCTCTTTAAGGGCATTAGCATCAGTGATTTCTTCATAGTCGACGTGAATTCTTCCTTGAACAGCTTGGCCAAGTTTATAAATCCATTTGGGAATGTCTTTGCCTTTTTTAACCGCAACTACAAGTCTAATATAGAGATAGATGCTAAAGGACAAGGATAGAAAGAAAAGAGCATAAAAACTTAAAATAATACTAGTGAACATGACTACTTCCCCCTATTAACATTCAATAAAACAATTTCTTAGCTCCATTATAGCATTTTCTATAGAAATAGAGCTAAAAATATCAGCAAAATCCTTAAAGATAAAAAGATGGGAATCATTGACATTCATGCTTTACCGATTGTGGTCATAGAAGGCGGCCCCTTCTTCTTGCTGGTTTTATTGATTGGGAATTGGGTACTAAAGAGAAAGATAAGATTTGAGAGAGAACATAAAGGAGTAGAGAGCCATGGCTAGAACGGCGATAATAGATACTTTAATAGTTTTTGCAATCTTTAATCTGCTACTTGGTCTGGGGTTTTATCTCTTTCTAAAAAAGAGGAAAGAGAATGGGCAGTCATTATACGAAACGCCTGTAAACCAACAAACTCGAACTGAAAAGCTGGGTCTAGGTGAGATTTTGGTCTACCTGTCCCTGATTGCCATCGCGGGGATTTTTGCTTTTCAAACCTTAAATAGAGGTGGTGTTGGGAATTCTATTTTAGCCAAAATGATTCTCTTACCTGCACTAATGGCTCTTTTCAATGCAAGAAAACGAACTGGGAAGTCTATGCTTGCCCTCCTTATAACCTTTATGGTCTTTCTGGTAGGAGTCATGTTTAATCTCACGATTGGTTTGCCACCTCAAGCACCGATTTTGCAAATTAATGAAAGTAAAATCGCTTTAGCAGAAACAAAAGCAAGTGATCTGATGGAAGCTGGATTTGATATCTATGCAAGACAAGGTGATGGTGGTAGCGACTACGAATACCTCCTGACAGATGGTAATTTCCAAAAGTATTCAGGAGATAAATCAGTTACTATCGAAAAAGGCTTCAGACTTGATAGCAATGCTGTTCCTTACGCTCCCTATCTCCTGGCAAAAGATGGCATAGTACTGGGCAGTATTTCCTTTTACGGTGCTGAGGACCAGAATGAGGCTTTAGAAGATTCCAAGGTTATTCAGGTTCGATTTAACAAGGAAAGTATTGAAGAAGCAAAGAAACATTCTATCACTTTCAAGTTAGATGAACTTGACTTGACTACTCGACTGGATGTTTCTCTTGTTCAAGAAACTTTTAAAAAGCATCTATGGTCAATTCCCCCATCACATACAAGTGATGTTACTCAATTGTGGTATGGATTAAAGTGGTCCAGCAACAGTGACTCTCTATTTTGGAATGAGTATTATAGTCTCATCCGTCTAGATGAAAATTATTTGATGATTGATTTTGAACTAGCTGTTCAAGTAGCACGAGATGACTAGATAGGATTTTGAATAGTTGATTATGCTTATGATTCATTAAAGAAACTAATCTATTTAGTTTCTTTTTTTGTTTTTTGATTTAAATTTAAAACGATTTCCATTTTTAAGTTAAAGCAATTTCACGAACAAAAAAATGAATTTATTAAAAAAAGTTTCTAAAAATACTTTACAAGTATCTGAAAACATGATATAGTAATGAAGCTTAGAAAATGAGATGATGTTTTCTAGCAAATATAAACCCGAGTAAAAAATGCCTACGGACAGGCAGGGTTGAATGCCGAAGCGTGGTTGAAAAGCCACATTATTGATAGGGTTAAAAGCCTACTTTTATAAGTTGATGTTAGGACACTTGTCCTAATTCGTATAGATTTGTTAGTGTGGTGAAAGCACACGTCATCTTGTGAAACGATCAATAAAGTACGTAATATTTGCTACTAGAGAGTTAGGAAACATCAGGAACAGACATACTCAAAAGAAACAAACATAAACACGTCAGTAGATTGTAGAGCAGGTGCCAACCTGCTCTTTTTTCATAAGTATCCTTTAGAGCCTTACATGGTTAAGGTGTAAAAAATATGATAAAGGAGTATGTCTTTATAATGTTAAATCAAAACCAAGCTCCCATCTATGAGGGGTTGGTCAAGTTACGAAAGAAAAGAATTGTACCATTTGACGTACCTGGTCATAAGCGTGGCCGTGGTAACCCAGAATTAGTGGAACTTTTAGGGGAAAAATGTGTAGGTATAGATGTTAACTCTATGAAGCCCTTGGACAATCTGGGGCATCCCATTTCGATTATTCGAGAAGCTGAAGAGCTAGCAGCAGAAGCTTTTGGTGCGGCTCATACCTTTTTAATGATTGGGGGAACAACTTCATCCGTGCAGACCATGATTCTCTCCACCTGTAAAGCAGGAGATAAAATCATCCTTCCCCGAAACGTTCATAAGTCAGCTATTAATGCACTCGTTTTATGTGGCGCCATTCCCATTTATATCGAGATGAGTGTGGATCCAAAAATCGGTATCGCACTGGGACTTGAAAATGACCGTGTAGCACAAGCTATTCAGGAACATCCAGATGCCAAGGCTATCCTAATCAACAATCCAACTTACTATGGAATTTGTTCAGACCTTAAGGGTCTAACAGAGATGGCTCACGCTGCAGGAATGAAAGTCTTAGTTGACGAGGCGCACGGTGCTCATCTGCACTTTACAGATAAACTTCCTCTATCCGCTATGGATGCAGGAGCAGATATGTCAGCTGTATCCATGCATAAGTCCGGTGGTAGCTTGACTCAAAGTTCCCTTCTTTTAGTTGGCGATCAGATGAATCCTGAGTACGTACGTCAGATTATTAATCTGTCACAGTCAACATCAGCATCTTACTTGCTGATGTCGAGTCTTGATGTTTCACGTCGAAACTTAGCCCTTCGTGGTAAAGAGTCCTTTGAAAAGGTCATTGAGTTGTCCGAATATGCTAGACGAGAAATCAATGCCATCGGTGGCTACTACGCCTACTCAAAAGAACTAGTAGATGGTGTCTCAGTTTGTGATTTTGATGTAACCAAGCTGTCAGTTTACACACAAGGTATTGGTCTAACAGGGATTGAAGTTTATGATCTCTTACGGGATGAATATGACATTCAGATTGAGTTTGGCGATATTGGGAATATCTTGGCCTACATTTCGATTGGTGACCGTATCCAAGACATTGAACGCTTGGTCGGTGCTCTAGCTGATATCAAGAGACTCTACTCGAGAGATGGGAAAGACTTGATTGCTGGAGAATATATCCAGCCTGAGTTAGTGCTTTCTCCTCAGGAAGCCTTCTACTCAGAGAGAAGAAGTTTAACCCTGGACGAGTCTGTTGGCCAGGTCTGTGGTGAATTCGTCATGTGCTATCCTCCAGGTATTCCAATCCTAGCGCCAGGTGAACGGATTACACGAGAAATTGTTGATTATATCCAATTTGCCAAAGAACGTGGTTGTTCCCTCCAAGGAACGGAAGATCCAGAGGTCAATCACATCAATGTTATTGAGAGAAAGGAGAACTAAATGGATTTATGGTTTTCTGAAGTTCATACTCCAGATGTGAAATTGTCTCTGAGAACAGCCAAACAACTCTACGCTGGTAAAAGTGAATGGCAGGATATCGAAGTTTTAGACACGCCTGCTTTTGGGAAGATATTGATTTTAAATGGGCATGTCTTGTTTTCAGATGCAGATGACTTTGTCTACAATGAAATGACAGTTCATGTTCCAATGGCTGTCCATCCTAATCCTAAGAAAGTCTTGGTTATTGGGGGTGGCGACGGTGGTGTTGCCCAGGTATTAACCCTCTATCCAGAATTGGAACAAATCGATATCGTGGAACCGGATGAGATGTTGGTTGAGGTCTGTCGAGAGTATTTTCCAGACTTTGCTGCAGGGCTAGATGATCCTCGCGTTACCATTTACTACCAAAATGGGCTTCGCTTTTTACGAAACTGCGAAGATGATTACGACATTATCATCAATGATGCGACTGATCCATTTGGACATACAGAAGGTCTTTTTACAAAGGAATTTTACGGCAATAGTTACAGAGCCTTGAAAGAAGACGGTATTATGATCTACCAGCATGGTAGTCCTTTCTTTGACGAAGATGAGTCGGCTTGTCGAAGCATGCATCGTAAGGTCAATCAAGCCTTTCCAATCAGCCGAGTTTATCAGGCACATATCCCTACCAGTCCGGCTGGCTATTGGTTATTTGGATTTGCATCGAAAAAATATCACCCTGTCAAAGATTTTGATAAGGAAGGCTGGAAAAAGCGCCAGCTATTCACAGAATACTATACTGCAAACTTACACGTTGGTGCCTTTATGTTGCCAAAATACGTTGAAGACATTTTAGAAGAAGAGGAAAGAAAAAAATGAGTCGTTTATTAGTTATCGGATGTGGGGGCGTTGCCCAAGTTGCTATTTCAAAGATTTGCCAAGACAGCGAAACTTTTACAGAAATTATGATTGCTAGCCGTACAAAGTCAAAATGTGATGACTTGAAAGCTAAATTAGAGGGCAAAACAAGTACTAAAATTGAAACAGCTGCTCTTGATGCTGATAATGTCGAAGAAGTCATTGCATTGATTGAAAGCTACAAGCCAGAAGCCGTTTTGAACGTAGCTCTACCGTACCAAGATTTGACAATTATGGATGCTTGCTTGGCAACGGGAGTTCACTATATCGACACAGCCAACTATGAGGCAGAGGATACAGAAGACCCTGAATGGCGTGCGATTTATGAGAAACGTTGTAAGGAGCTTGGATTTACTGCTTATTTTGATTACTCATGGCAATGGGCTTACCAAGAAAAATTCAAAGAAGCAGGCTTGACAGCTCTACTTGGATCTGGTTTTGACCCAGGGGTAACCAGCGTCTTTTCAGCGTATGCTTTGAAACACTACTTTGATGAAATCCACTATATCGACATTTTAGACTGTAATGGTGGTGACCACGGTTATCCATTTGCGACCAACTTTAATCCAGAAATCAACCTCCGTGAGGTTTCTGCACCAGGTTCTTACTGGGAAGATGGAAAATGGGTAGAAGTTGAAGCAATGTCTATCAAACGTGAATATGATTTCCCTCAGGTTGGTCAAAAAGACATGTATCTTCTTCACCATGAAGAAATTGAATCACTGGCTAAAAATATCCCAGGAGTTAAACGTATTCGTTTCTTCATGACTTTTGGTCAATCTTATCTAACCCACATGAAATGCTTGGAAAACGTTGGGCTCCTTCGTACAGATGCTATTAACTTTAACGGACAAGAAATCGTACCTATCCAATTCTTGAAAGCCTTGCTTCCAGATCCTGCAAGCCTTGGCCCACGCACTGTTGGTAAAACTAATATCGGCTGTATCTTTACAGGTGTTAAAGATGGTGTTGAAAAGACTATCTACATCTACAATGTTTGCGACCATCAGGAATGCTACGCAGAAGTTGGATCACAAGCCATTTCTTATACAACAGGTGTTCCAGCCATGATTGGGACAAAATTAGTGATGGATGGTACATGGAAACAGCCTGGAGTTTATAACCTTGAAGAGTTGGATCCAGACCCATTCATGGAAGATTTAAATAAATACGGCTTGCCATGGGTTGTGGTTGAAAATCCACAAATGGTGGACTGATGAAGTTAGAACAAGTACCAACACCTTCTTATATCATTGACTTAGGAAAATTAGAAGAGAATTGCCGCATTCTGCAAGAGATTCAGGAAAAAGCCGGTTGTAAGGTGTTGCTAGCTCAAAAGGCTTATTCCCTCTATAAAACCTATCCCTTGATTAGCCAGTATCTGTCAGGTACGACAGCTAGTGGACTTTATGAAGCGAAGTTAGCTAGGGAAGAATTTCCGGGGGAAGTCCATGTATTTGCGCCTGCTTTCAAGGAATCTGATATGGAAGAGTTGCTTCAAATATCTAATCATATTGTCTTTAACTCAGAGAGACAACTACGAAAATATGGTGAAACTTGTCGTGAAGCTGGTATCGGTGTTGGTCTACGCCTCAATCCTCAGTGTTCTACTCAGGGAGATCACGCGCTCTATGACCCTTGTGCACCAGGATCTCGTTTTGGAGTGACTTCAGACAAGATACCTAGTGATTTGCTGGACTTGGTTGACGGGCTTCATTTTCATACTCTTTGTGAGCAGGGGGCAGATGATTTAGAGACAACCTTGAAAGCAGTAGAAGAGCAGTTTGGGCCTTATTTGCATGAGGTCAAATGGCTCAATATGGGCGGTGGACATCACATTACAAGAGATGACTATGATGTGGACTTGCTGATTTCCGAAATCAAGCGTATCCGAAATACTTACAATCTTGAAGTCTATATCGAACCAGGAGAAGCCATTGCACTTAATGCTGGTTATTTAGCTACTGAGGTATTAGACATCGTTGAAAATGGGATTGAGACCTTAGTGTTAGATGCTTCAGCAAGCTGCCATATGCCAGATGTTCTAGAGATGCCTTATCGCCCCCCATTGAGAGACGGTTTTGAAGCGCAAGAAAAATCCTATACTTATAGACTTTCTTCCAATACTTGTCTAACAGGAGATATCATTGGAGACTATAGTTTTGAAAATCCAGTTGAGATCGGAGATAGACTTTACTTTGAAGATATGGCAATCTACTCCTTTGTCAAAAATAATACCTTTAACGGGATTGGGCTTCCAAGTTTGTATGTGATGGATAAAGAGGGTGAATGCTGTTTAGTCAAAGCCTTCGGCTATCAAGACTTTAAGGAGAGATTATCATGATGGACAGTCCAAAAAAATTAGGCTATCGTATGCCAGCAGAGTATGAACCCCATCATGGTACTCTCATGATATGGCCAACACGACCAGGATCTTGGCCTTTTCAAGGCAAGGCTGCTAAAAAAGCTTTTAGCCAGATTATCAAAACCATTGACCAAGGGGAAACAGTCTACCTTTTGGTGGAGCAGGACTATCTATCTGAAGCCCAATCCTACCTAGGCGATAGTGTTGTTTATCTAGATATTCCTACCAATGATGCCTGGGCGCGTGATACGGGTCCGACTATTCTCGTCAACGATAAAAAGGAAAAGTTGGCGGTAGATTGGTCTTTCAATGCCTGGGGTGGTGCTGTGGATGGTCTCTACCAAGACTATGAAGCAGATGACCAAGTCGCTAGTCGCTTTGCAGAAGTTTTAGAGATACCTGTTTACGATGCCAAACCTTTTGTACTGGAAGGCGGAGCTATTCACAGTGACGGTCAAGGAACGATTCTTGTGACTGAAAGTTGCCTTCTCAGTCCGGGTCGCAATCCTCATATGACAAAAGAAGAGATTGAAAATACCTTACTAGAGAGTCTTGGTGCTGAAAAAGTCATCTGGCTTCCTTATGGTATTTATCAGGATGAAACCAACGAACACGTCGACAATGTAGCAGCCTTTATTGGTCCAGCGGAGATTGTTTTAGCTTGGACAGATGATCAGGGTGATCCCCAGTATCACATGTCAGCAGCTGACCTTGCCCTTTTAGAGAAGGAAACAGATGCAAAAGGCCGGAGTTTCACTATTCATAAACTTCCGATTCCAGCTATCCATCAAGTAGTGACGGAAGAAGATTTGCCGGGCTATTCATATGAAGAAGGTGAAGAAGAGCGTTATGTAGGAGAACGTTTAGCAGCATCCTATGTGAACTTCTATATTGCCAATAAGTCTGTCTTGGTGCCACAATTTCAGGACGAAAACGACCAAGTGGCCTTAGATATTCTCAGTCAGTGCTTCCCAGACCGTGAAGTCGTAGGAATCCTAGCTAGAGATATTCTTTTAGGGGGTGGGAATATCCACTGTATTACCCAACAAATTCCAGAATAGGAGAAAAAGATGAGAAATGTAACGGTTGCAGCCATTCAGATGCAATGCGCTAAGGATGTGGAAACCAATATCCAAACAGCAGAGCGTTTAGTACGTCGGGCTGCAGAACAAGGCGCACAAATTATTCTCTTGCCCGAGTTGTTTGAACGTCCCTATTTCTGTCAGGAACGTCAGTATGACTACTACCAGTATGCCCAGTCGGTGTCAGAAAATACGGCTATCCAGCATTTTAAAGTAATTGCCAAGGAACTAAAGGTCGTTTTACCGATCAGTTTCTATGAAAAAGATGGTAATGTCTTATACAATTCTATTGCTGTCATTGATGCTGATGGGGAAGTATTAGGCGTTTATCGAAAAACACACATACCAGATGACCACTATTATCAAGAAAAGTTCTTCTTTACTCCTGGAAACACAGGCTTCAAAGTTTGGGATACTCGCTATGCGAAAATTGGTATTGGGATTTGTTGGGATCAGTGGTTCCCTGAAACAGCCCGTTGCCTTGCCATAAATGGTGCAGAATTACTCTTTTACCCAACAGCCATTGGTTCGGAGCCAATTTTGGATACAGATAGTTGTGGACATTGGCAACGTACCATGCAAGGGCATGCTGCAGCTAATATCGTTCCAGTTATCGCAGCCAATCGTTATGGTTTGGAAGAAGTCACTCCTTGCGAGGAAAATGGAGGGCAAAGTTCTAGCCTTAATTTCTACGGTTCATCCTTTATGACCGACGAAACAGGAGCTATTCTAACTCAAGCCGAACGACAAGGAGACGCTGTTCTGTTAGCAACTTATGACCTTGACAAAGGTGCAAAAGAGCGTCTGAACTGGGGTCTGTATAGAGATAGAAGACCAGATATGTATAAAGATATTGTGAGATGATAACAAAAAGTAGCCCACTCAGGCTACTTTTTTAAAATTCTTTGTAAACATAAGGATTCTCTGGTTTGTCCACTTTTATGAAAGACTGGACTTCGATTGTTGGAAGGACTTGGTTAAGTTCCTTGTGGTAGCGATTGCTAATCTTTCCTTTGACTCTCACCCATGTGTTATTGTCATAATGATTGGTATTTCCAGTGGTCAATAGGCCAAAAACTCCTGAATCAGCGATACAGTGCATGATACCAAAGCGAAAGACAAATTGACTATCGCTGTGACTGGGATCGTTGTAGACAAACCCAATAAACTCGATCTCTTTACCTTCAAATTCATTTGGATAATCATAGATAGCTTCCATGATTTCTAAGTAATTTTCATCCTTGATAACAATACTTGATTGAGCTAAGTACTTATCAGCACTCTTCCGAATAATATTTTCATGAGCTGTTTGTGAATAAAAGCGACTGGTATCCGGTTTGAGATACTGACTGCTCGTTCCTTCACTTGCTTGGATTGCCTTGTCAGTTCCTTCAGACAAAGGGAAATAATATCCTTTTGCCGATACTGTTTGTGAATCCAGAGTAACTGTTGAAAAAGTGAATCCAACTAACAAAGGCAAACTTAAGAGGACAAAACTAGCAAGCTTGGCTGAAATACTATGTAAGTGGCTATGTTCTTTCAAACGCTTGAAGCAAATATAGGCTTGAACGATGGCTAGTAACAATGACAAAACCATGGTGATATAAGCCAGATAAGAGTAGTGGAGGTTTAGATACTGATTGAGTTTACCTGATAGCTTTAGATAAAGGGTTAAGAAAAAATAACTCATCAGAATAAGAAATCGTATCATAGCATCACCCCGACTAGATAAGAATAGACAAGAACAACAAGAGTTACAATTGTCATGAAATGCCAAATAAAGCGAGTTTTGAGATAGTTCTTCATCATGAGTAAGTTCTTGACATCAAGCATGGGACCTATAACCAGAAAGGCAAGCACTGGAGCAAAGCCAAAACTTGAGAGAAGAGAAGATCCAATAAAGGCATCCGCTTCACTACAGAGGGATAGTAGGAAAGATAAGACCATCAGAAGAACAATCGCAAGTAGTGGTGTTGCGCTGATAGAAGTCAGGATCCTAGTTGGTACATAAACCTGAACTATGCTAGCAAACAGACAACCGAAAACCAAATAACGTCCCATATCAAAGAATTCATCGATAGCTTGGATAAAGACCTGAAGAATTTTTTGACCTTTACTCAAGTGAGAAAAATCATGCTCATGACAAGCCAATCTATTTTCTTTTTGAATCGATTCTTCCCAGAAAAATCCGAGGAAAATACCCAATATCGTAGCAATGAGTATTGCCCCTAAAGCTCTTAGAAGAACCATTTGAATGGAATTGCCAAAAGCTGAATAGGTCGAAAAGAGTACGATGGGATTAATGATTGGAGCTGTTACTAGAAAGGGAACAGCTGTATAGCTTGGAACCTTCTTCTCCAAGAAACGATTGATGATAGGGACAATCCCACACTCACAAGAGGGAAAGAGAAAACCAATGAAGGTACCAAAAAAGATTCTCCCCAAACGATTTTTAGGGAGAAATGTATAAACCTTCTCAGGAGTGACGTAGACTTCAATAGCACCAGAGATGATGCTACCAATTAAGACGAAGGGTAGGGCTTCAATGATGATTGATAGAAAAATAGCGCCAGCTTGTAACACACTAGAAGGTAGACTTTGAAAGAGTGTCATCTATTTTTTCTTTTCTGCCTTATCTTTCTTCTCTTTGTCGTCTGGAAATGTTACTTGTTTCAAATCAGGAAGTTTGGCAAACTCTTCGAACATTTTATCTAAGTCATCAGTTTTTGTAAATTTAACAGCCATAAGGCATACCTCGATTCTTTGTGTTACCTCTATTATACTATTATTTCTGGGAAATAGTTATATTTTATAATCAACTTCCTTTTTATCTTTATAAAGTTGAAATAAAGCAACAAATTAATGAAAACAAGCTTTCTTCCTTATGGTATAATAGTTTCATGGATAAAAAATATGAAAAAATTTCCCAAGATTTGGGTGTAAGCTTAAAGCAAATTGATACGGTCTTGTCTTTGACAGCAGAAGGAGCAACCATTCCCTTTATCGCTCGTTATCGGAAAGACATGACTGGTAGTTTGGATGAGGTGGCTATTAAAGCTATTATCGACCTTGATAAAAGTCTAACTGCTCTAAATGATCGAAAAGAAGCAGTTTTAGCAAAAATCAAAGAGCAAGGCAAGCTGACCAAGGAATTGGAAGAAGCCATCTTAGCTGCTGAAAAACTAGCAGATGTTGAAGAACTTTATCTTCCTTATAAAGAAAAACGCCGCACCAAGGCGACAATTGCGCGTGAGGCAGGGCTTTTCCCTCTTGCTCGCTTAATCTTACAAAATGTTTCTGACCTAGAAAAAGAAGCAGAAGCATTTGTCTGTGAAGGATTCGAGACTCCACAAGATGCTTTAGCAGGTGCAGTTGATATTTTGGTTGAAGCTCTCTCTGAGGATGTCAATTTGCGTTCGATGACTTATCAAGAGGTCCTTAGACATTCTAAGATTACTTCACAAGTCAAGGACGAAAGTTTGGATGAAAAGCAAGTCTTTCAGATTTATTATGATTTCTCAGAGACGGTTGCTAACATGCAGGGATATCGTACTCTTGCCCTTAATCGTGGTGAGAAGTTAGGCGTCTTGAAAATTGGTTTTGAGCATGCGACTGATCGTATTCAAGCCTTCTTTGCTGCTCGTTTTAAGGTTAAGAATGCTTATATTGACGAAGTTGTTCAGCAGTCTGTTAAGAAAAAAGTCTTACCAGCTATCGAGCGCCGTATTCGTACTGAATTGACAGAAAAGGCAGAAGAAGGAGCTATTCAACTCTTCTCAGAAAACCTCCGTAATCTTCTTCTGGTAGCACCGCTAAAAGGGCGCGTGGTTCTTGGATTTGACCCTGCCTTTCGTACAGGTGCCAAGCTTGCGGTCGTTGATGCGACTGGTAAGATGCTGACAACACAAGTCATTTATCCAGTCAAACCAGCTTCAGCTCGTCAGATTGAAGAAGCTAAGCGTGATTTGGCAGATTTGATTGGCCAATACGGTGTTGAAATCATCGCTATCGGGAATGGTACTGCCAGTCGTGAAAGTGAAGCTTTTGTTGCTGAAGTACTGAAGGATTTTCCAGAAGTCAGCTATGTCATTGTCAATGAGAGTGGTGCGTCTGTCTACTCAGCTAGTGAACTTGCCCGCCAGGAGTTTCCAGAACTAACCGTTGAAAAACGTTCTGCTATCTCAATTGCTCGCCGTTTGCAAGATCCTCTTGCTGAATTGGTTAAAATCGATCCTAAATCCATCGGTGTCGGTCAATATCAGCATGACGTTAGTCAGAAGAAACTGTCTGAAAGTCTTGATTTCGTGGTGGATACAGTTGTTAACCAAGTCGGTGTCAATATCAATACAGCTAGTCCAGCCTTGCTTTCACATGTTGCAGGACTAAACAAAACCATCTCTGAAAATATCGTTAAGTACCGTGAAGAAGAAGGAAAAATCACTTCACGCGCCCAAATCAAGAAAGTTCCTCGCCTAGGGGCAAAAGCTTTTGAGCAGGCTGCAGGTTTCCTTCGTATTCCTGAAAGCAGCAACATCCTTGACAATACTGGTGTTCACCCAGAAAACTATGCAGCGGTCAAGGAACTCTTCAAACGCTTAGATATTAAAGACCTAAATGAAGAAGCGCAAGCCAAGCTAAAATCCGTTTCAATCAAGGAAATGGCTCAAGAGCTAGAACTCGGTCAAGAAACACTTAAAGACATTATCGCTGACCTTCTCAAACCAGGACGTGATTTCCGTGATTCTTTTGATGCTCCAGTCCTACGTCAGGATGTTTTGGATATCATGGACTTAAAAGTTGGCCAGAAGCTTGAGGGCGTTGTTCGTAACGTCGTTGACTTCGGTGCCTTTGTTGACATTGGTATTCACGAGGATGGCCTGATTCATATCTCTCACATGAGCAAGAGATTCATCAAGCATCCGAGTCAAGTCGTTTCAGTTGGTGATTTGGTAACCGTTTGGGTGAAGAAGATTGATGTCCAACGAGAAAAAGTAAATCTGTCGCTCCTTGCACCAGATGAATCTAACTAATTACGTTAAACAAGTTTCTTTAGAAGACTTTGGGAAACCTTTCAAACACCAAGCTCAATGGAATACTCGCCTACGGTCGACAGGTGGGCGATTCTTTCCAAAGGATGGGCATTTGGATTTTAATCCAAAAGTCTATCAAGAACTTGGTTTAGAGGTTTTTCGGAAAATTGTCCGTCACGAACTCTGTCATTATCATCTATACTATGAGGGCAAGGGGTATAAACATAAAGATGTAGCCTTTAAGAAACTGTTAAAAGAAGTGGACGGGCTCCGCTTTGTTCCTCCCTTATCAAGTGTTAATCAAACACCAGCTCTAGTCTATACTTGTCAGACTTGTCACCAAACCTATCAACGAAAGCGACGAATTGATACTAAACGTTATCGTTGTGGTCTTTGTCGTGGCAAACTTATCCTACAAAATCCGCCTAAGGACTGATGCAAGCAGTTTTTATTTCATGTTATACTTATTACAAGAATACCGAAAGAGGTACAAATCATGAATAGAAAATTTTATAAAATGAGACGAAATCGTATGATATCAGGAGTACTTGCTGGACTATCTGATAAATGGGATCTTGATGTCACCCTTGTGCGCTTCATTTTTGCTATCTTTACAATCGCAAACTTTGGACTTGGAATCATCATCTACATCATCTTAGCCTCTATCTTGCCAACAAAGGAAGATATCGAAGCAGAAATGTACGGAACAGGACCACGTAAGATTAAAGAGGCTGAACCAATCGATGATAATGAAGGTTGGTTTTGGTAACCATATTACCATTCATTTGAAGTATTAAACCCTTGTAGTATCAAGGGTTTTTCTTTTGCTTAAAAATTTGTGGTAAACTAATAGTAGTTCATATCAAAAAAATAATCCAATCTTACAAAAATGTAAGATTACAGACCTCTTTTGTAAGGTTATGTTATGGAACCAACTCTTTTTTTAGAGTACACTTATATCAGAAAGATAAAGTAGCAATACTATGAAAACAATTTTACAAAAGAAACAAACAAGTAAGCCGAGTCCA